>CAMOWA010000066.1 GCA_946628005.1 uncultured Caryophanales bacterium | reverse complement strand
AATTAATTGAAAGAGCTAAAGTTGCTTGTAGAGAAAGCAAATACAGTATAGAAGATCATTTTGCGGTACAAAGCAAAATGATAAAATTAGCAAGATGAGAAAAGACTATATAGGAGAAATTAAGCAAGAAAAGGCAATTTTAATATAAATAAAACTGCTGTTAATAGTGGAGTAAAAGATTTAGCTAGATTTCATAATGCAGGAAATAAAGGATTATATAATGTTGAAACAGCAGATGATATATTTAAAAGAAAAAAATTAAGATATAGAGAAGATATACTAGATAATATGGGTAGTGAAGAACTTGAAGATAATATATTTAGAATTGCTCAAACAGATGATAAATTAAGAAGAGATAATGTAGATAATGAATATATTGCGAATTCTGTTCATTACGAAGTAGGTAGAGAAGTACGAAACAGCATTAAAAGATTAGGGGGTATGATGCCTGAAAATTTACCTACTCCAGAGAAAAGTTTTAAGGAGTTAGAAAAAGAAATCAAAGATGAAAATAAAAATATCGAAGTTAGTGCTAGTAATAAGCTATAACTTGATATTTTTATTAGTAGTGATATAATAAATACTCAATTGGAGGAAATAATGATGAAAGTTAGAGAATTTTTAAATGGCGCTGCAAAGTATTTGACCGAATATAAAAATGCTCCATATTCAGTAAGATGCTTTAATTATCCTGTTCAATATGTAGGAGTAGGCACACATAGTGATTATCCTGTTGAATATTATGAGCCAGAATTAGAAGGAGTAATTTGTATAGCTAGAGATGATTTTGATATAGAACATATCTTTCAAGGATATCTATGTTATCCAGAGGAATATCCAGAGTTTTATAGAAGTCGAGATTTTATATTATGTTTTGGTCCCCAAAAGAATTTAGATTTTGAAGAAATTTTAGAAAGTGATTTTGATTTTGAAAATCACGAAATTTATGGATTGGCCAAAAGTCAAATAAGCAAAGTAAGAAAAAAATACATAGCAAATAAAAAGCATTAATAAAATAGGCATGACAATGTAACAATCTGGAAAAAGAACTAATAAAGGTATTAGATAAAAAACATATAAAGTATTACTCCTGTATTAATGAATTAAATACAGAAAACAACAAATTATATTTATTACAAACGAAAGAATATGATAATGATAATAGCAATATCCTTTATATTTAGAATGAAGAATCTAAATTAATGCTTTTGGAAGATAAATCTGTTATATTAAAAAAATACTAGGTAAATATTTACCTGATATTTATTAATTATAGGAAAATATTGAATAATTTAGAAAAATCAAAAATATATAGAATAAATCAAAATAAAAAGGTTAGGTTTAAGATTAAAAACAGATAGTTAATCCGTATAAAGAATTAATAAACTATTGTTGAAATTATATTAAAAAATGATAAAGTAAAAAAAACACAAATGTAATTAAAGGGGGATAATTATGAAGGTTAAAGATTTTTTGAATAAGTACGGTGCTTTGAATAAAGAAATTCGTAATATTGATTACCATATATCTTTATTAGATATGGACATTAAAAAATTAAAAAGTAGAATTCCACAATTGATAGAAAAAAGTGATCAAGAAGTTTTAAATTTTATTCTATCAATTTATAAAAAGTGTGATTCATTAAGTCCTGATTATGATAGTAAATTTGATGAAGAAATAGTTAGAATGAGTCTACAAACTCATGTATTTAATATTTATCATAATTTTGAAGATAACTTTCCTTATGATAGTTATTATTTTGAACCAAACAATCCGCCAACTTCATTATATGATGATTATATAGATTTGGAAAATGATAGAAAAACCTTATAATTGACATATATAAGAAATTATATAAAGATAATTCTTTATCCTTGATTTAAAATTATATTTATAATTAAATATAATTATATGATGATATGACAATATGATAAGTAGTTAACTTTATAAAATATTTAAAAGTATAAAACAATAAGGAATAAAACAATTCCTTTTTTTTAATGAAAAGTATTTACAATAAAATTCATAATTATTGCCCCGAATTCATTGATTGTATGCATATATAAATTATAAAGTATTATAAGAGATTAATTAGATACAAAGATAAAATTATTAATATATGTTATAATATCTACTTAAGAGGTGAGAAAACATGTATACAATAGAATATTATAAAACCAAGAGAAAAAAGAAAGAGAATATCTTAAAATAAATAATAATATAAACAATCTTACAAGAGAAAAATATTGCCATCAAAATGATATTTATAAACAATGTTGTAACATAAAAAGCATAACAATTGATGTAGATGATATAAAAAGAATTATTTTTGATCAAAAACTAAAATTTTTATATTTATTATATATAAGAATGATACAAGTAATTGGTAAAGATAATAGTATAAGTTCAATCATAATAATGAATAATAACACAGATAATTTTTATTATATTTATGAAATATTAAACTGTAAATGGATGATTAATAGTGATGAAAACATAGATGAAATAAAAATAGATAAAAAAGAAAAATATTTAAAAAAATTAAAAAATGAGTATATAAAGACAACTAATCAGAAAAGAAAGATAGATATTTATTATCAAATTTATTTAATAGAATACTATTTAGAAACTGTAAAAAGAAAATATGATAATACTAAAAAAGAAGAAAGAAAAAATGTAATACTAGGCAAACATTTAATAAAAAAACAGAAATAAAACAAGCAGAAGAAGTATATTAAACTTAAAAAACAAAAGAATTAATATTGAAATCATTACTTTAAAATAAACAAAAAGATAGATAAAAAAATATTAATAAAAAATTATTTTAAAAACAATATAGACAAAAAAAGTAGATTTCGTTACAATGAAAAAGGAGGGATTAATTTGAAAAAAATAACAGATTTATACGAAGAAGACAATTTAAAATTAACCCAATCTTTTCAAGAAGCTTGTAGTGACAAACTATTTAAAGAGTATGTGTATAATTTAAATATAAAAGAAGACATATTAATGAAATATACTTCTCAATTACAAGATAGTTTTAAAGAGTTTCAAAATTGTAATAATTGTAAAAGTTTAGATTCTTGTAAAAATAATTTGAAAGGTTATTGTAATATTCCAATTAATGAAAATAATGTTATAAATTTCTCATATATTGCATGTAAAAAGCTAAAAAAACAAGAAGAAGATAATTTATATAAAAATAATTTAGAACTATTTGAAATGCCAAAAGCCATTAAAGAAGCTTCTTTTAAAAATATTTACAAAGATGATAAAGCAAGACTTCCTATATTAAAATATTTTAAAGATTTTATGAATAAATATGATAAAGATGATATGCCAAAAGGATGCTATTTAACAGGTTCCTTTGGTTCTGGAAAAACTTATTTGATAGCAGCATTATTTAATGAAATGGCAAAGAAAAACATTAAAAGTGTACTAATATATTATCCAGATTTTTTAGTAACTCTAAAATCGTCATTTTCTAATAATTATCAGGAAAAATTTAATTATATAAAAAAAATCCCTTTATTATTATTAGATGATATAGGAGCGGAAAATGAAACAAACTGGTCAAGAGATGAAGTCTTAGGGCCTATTCTTCAATATAGAATGGATAATCATCTTCCAACTTTTTTTACTTCTAATTTATCATTAAAAGAGTTAGAAACAACTCTTTCTATTACATCATCTGGAGTAGACAAAGTAAAAGCAAGAAGAATAATAGAAAGAATTAAACAATTAACTACTGAATTGGAATTAATAAGTAAAAATAGAAGGGAATGATAATGTGAGCCATGCAAGAAAAACAAAAACTATGATGCAAAATTATCTTAGTGGCGCAGAAAAAATAAGCATCAATAAGATAGTCTATCAAAAAGGTATAAATGATCCCAATGAAGTTATGGAAATCATTTTTGATATAATAAACGACCAATTAGAGCAATTTGATGGAACAGAATCACTAGATAGAGTAATAAATTTATTAAAAAGTTTAAGTATACTCATAGAAAATTATAATACAATTGATAGAAAGTTATTAAATAGAAAAATAAATAAACTAAAACAAAAAATAGATACTCTAGAAAGTGAAAGAACATTTTTAGATAATAAAAAAGCAAATAAAAGTTTATATAGGTTAATGGATGTTGCAGATATAATAGAATCAGACATACAAGACTTAGAAAATAAACCTTATGTTTTTATTAGATATTTAATAAAAAAAATTAAAAATATAAAATATATAGAATATTCATTTAAAAAACTAGATACCCTTGTTAATGCAAAAGACAAAAATGATAACTCACTAATATTTAATTTAATAAAAAATTATATAGATTGTTTAGAACAAGATAATATAAAAGATTATCAATATTATCATTACTTAATTAATTTAGTAATGAGTCAAAAAAAATTCTATTTAAAAGAATTAGAAAAGAATAAATGTTTAAGTCTATTAAATAGAAAATTATATGAAATTAGTGGTATTAAAAATTCAAGAAGATTAGAAAAGCAAGAAAAGATAAATGAATTAATAAAAAGAATAGAGGGTGAAAATACAAATTCATTAAGTGCAGAAGATATACTAAAAAAATATAATGTATCCATACATTTTTCAGATGATATAATGAATGAATTAAAGCTAGTTGATTATAATATTAATGATAAGAGTAGACCAATAGTTGAAGAGTATATCATAACAGCAGATACAAAAAATAGTAATATTTTGGACGATGGAATATCATGCAGAAGACTAGAAAATGATAATTATCTGCTTGGAACTCATGGAGTTTCAGTACTTGGATATTTTTCTTATAATAATTCAATTATTCAAGAAGCATTACAAAGAGAGGAAAATTTTAGAATACCAAATTATAGAAATAAAGATTTTTTATCAAGTAGTACAGTTACAATTTTTCCAAAAGAATTAACTAATTCATTAAGTTTACTACCAAATGAATATAGATATGGAAGAAGTTATTTTTTTGAAATTACAAAAGACGGAGAAATTGTAAATGAAAGATTTTTAAAAACAATAATTAAAAGCAATAAAAGACTAAGTTACACAGATTTAGATGAACTCTTAAAAACAAGCGAGATTAATAATAGTGAATTATTACGAGAATTAATTACTAATTTAAAACGGATATCAATAATATTAAAAAGAAAATATAACACAGCAAATAAATATAAAGATTTAAAAAATAAAAATCTTACTATTTTAGATGATGATATAAGATTTCAATCAGCACAAATAATAGCTAACACATCAATATTAACTGGAGAAAGAGTAGCAGAATATATGAGAAGAAATAATATTCCATGTCCTTATAGAGTTCAAAATTTTAATAAAGAAGATATAGAAAAAATAAAAAAAATGACAGAAAGTCTAAATAGAACACATGGAGGAAAAAAATTTCAAGTAATTTCAAAACTATTTGAGGGAATTTATCCAAATAGTTGCTATGCAATGGAAGGACCACATCAAGGACTAGGATTAGAAGGATTTGTCCAAGTTAATTCAGAATTAAGAAGAGGAAATGATATATTAGCGGACCATTGCATGGAAGTAGGAGTAGATAAAAAACCTACAGATAAAGAACTATATGCATTAGAACAAGAAATACAAGAAAAAATTAATTATTTTAATGAAAAACAAGCAAAAATAAAATACTTACAAAGGGAACTAATGGATGCTAGGAAAAGATATTAGAAATGTTAAAATTTGACATTTCTTTTTTTTTGAGTATAATATAGCACATTGAAAAAAGGAAGTTCATTATATGGAAAAAGTATCAATTAGAAAAAAGTCGATAGTTTTAATTTCTGTGGCCCTATTAATGATATCTACAGGATTAAAAGTAGTAGAAGCTTATAGTAAAGAAACTATCTATGAAATAAAATATCAATCTATAAATACCAAGAATATGTCAGAAGCAAACATCATTGAAAAAAAAGAAATAGAAGAGCAAGATAATATGTTATCTCTTATAAATTTGGTAAACGAATCAAATGAGATTATTACTCTTCAAGAAGTAGAAATTCCTAAAATAGAAATAAAAGAAGAAACTGTATTAAAAGAAGAAAATATAGAAGAAAAATTAGAAGACAAGCAAGAAGAAAAAGTTGAAATGCCAAGTGAGCCAGTAGTAGTAGAAAATCCATGGCATCTCCCAACTGAAACAGGAATGGTTTCGCAATATCCACATTACGGACATGCTGCATATGATATCACAAGTAGTAGAGGATCTAATGAGATAATCTATCCTGTTGCTAATGGAGTTATAACCAATATTTACACTGACCCAGCAGGAGCATTAGTTATTACAATTAGACATGATATAGGAGGACAAATATTTACATCACAATATGCACATATGTCAAGATACGCAGAAGGGTTATATATAGGGAAAGAGGTAACTTTTAATGATCCAATTGGATTTATGGGTACAACTGGAAATTCAACAGGGATTCATTTACATTTAGCAGTTGTTGATTGTGCACTATTTGATGGTAATGATAATAACTGTAAGGATTTGAACTCATTCTTTAATTTTGCTAATAGAAGAGTAAGAGAAGGATATTATGGACTTGGAACTCATATAATTGTACCAGGATCATGGACTAATAGATAAAATAAAAACGGCTAAACCGTTTTTATTTTTTTAATTGAATTTGTCTTTTTCCTTTTTTCTTCTTCACTAAGAAAGAGTGCATAAACTTTGTAAAATTTTTTTAATGATTCTTCATCAGAAATTTTCTTTCTTAAATTTTTTATTTTAGTTAAAGCTATATAAAAGTTTTTATCTGATAATAACTTTAAACTTGCTCTTATATTAATTTCATATTCAAGACAATCAAAAGAATCAGCAATACCCAATTTATACTGAGGAGCATCAAAAATATTCTCCAATGAATTATTAATTATTTTACAAAAATAATCCATACTTGTTTTCTCAATTTCTTCATATTTATGATTAAAGCTATCAAGTCTAGATAATGTTAGCAATTCTGACTCTTTCATTTCCTTATCAAGATAATTTTCTAGTATTTTATTTTCATAAATATATTCAAATTGTCTTAGCTTTAGAATTTTTTTTAAATTGATTGGAGCTCTCTTTACCACATCTTGTAATAAATAATAATATGTATAAACAAAACATAAACTACAGTAAGATTCAATAATTAAATAATTATTATCGATACATTCTTTTTCTAATTCACGCTTTTCAAAAGAACTTACATAAGGATAATAAGAAGGATCTAATTTTTTTGGAAAAGGATTTAGACTTAAACGATTAAGCGAATATGTAACTAATCTATCAGTTATAATTTCTCTAAATAATTCATCGCTATAATAATTAGTAATTTTTATGTATAATTCATCAGCAAAATAAGAACTCATACTATCAATACTATTATGAGAAAATAGAATTTTTTCCATTATGATATTTTCTTCTTGAAAAAGGAAATATAAGTCATTCAACAATTTACTATTAATACCAAATTGAAATTTACAATATAAATCATAAATATTTCTTTCGATTTCAAAAAATTGAATTTCTTTACTATTAAACGTCATAATAATTACCCCCTAAAATAAATATTATACAAAGAATAATAAAAACAGCAATATAAATAAAAAAATAATTTGAAAAATAATAAAATAATGTATAATGAAAATAAGAGGATGTGAAAATATGATTCTTGATATAGATTGTCAGAATATTATGTTAAATAATTTTATGTATATAGTAAAAAACATAATAAATATTATCTTAATAATATCCCCAATACTTTTGATTTTAAGTCTAACAATAACCATATCAAAAATGGCAATGGACCCTGATGAAAAAAGAATCCTAAAAAAATATGGAATGCAATTAAAGCTTTAGTAATAATATTTTTTATTCCTCTATTAGTAAGTATGGTTATGAAGTTATTAGGGAATAACACAGAAATTAGTTCTTGCTACAACAATGCAAAAAAACCTTCAGCTATGGTAAAATATATTGAAGATGAAAAAGAAAAGAAGAAAAAAATAATTTCTGACCCAGATGGCTATGAAAAAGGTGTTGATAAACAACTAAAGTTTGATTGTACAAGTAGCACAGTAAAATCGAAATTTTCTTGTGAGACCTTAAAAATAGTAGAGCAACATTTAAATGATTTTACAGAATCAAATTTTAAATCTGTAATTGCAAGTGCTGGTGGCTTTGATAACTATGCAAAGTCTCTAGGAGGAGTTTTTACAGAATACTATGGAGCAAAACCTAAAGTTACAACAGCTTATGAATTGCAAAGAGTATCGGAATATGTATATGGATTTATGTATATGTATGGATTTGACTATAAAAACGGTGTAAAAGATAAAAATAAATATTGTAAATGGGGTGGAGGATGTGAAAAACTAGGAGAATTAAGAGCAGGAAAAATAATAAAAAGGTCCTCTTCAGATGCCTTTTTACCAGGAACACAAATACATGATAAAGATGGTCTATCAGACAGAAAACATTTTGATAAATTAATATCCGACAAAGCCGAAATAAACATGACTACAAATTGTAACTGGACAGTTGATATGATTTTTTATAAAGCTGGAATTTTTGGAACAGGAAGAACAAATGTAAATTCATCATCAGGCTTTAAAAAGATGGCTAGAAAAAATAAAATAATTACTAATTTCAAAGACTTTAGACCTGGGGATATTATTCATTTCTTTGATCAAAGCGTAGATAGCAGTAATCCAAATACTTGGAATGGGTGGAAACATGTTGCTTTTGTAGGAAAAGTAGATTTAGAAAAACACACTGCAACAATCTATGAAGGTGGTGGATACTTTATAACAGGAAGGAATTTTAAAAGAGTTATTAATACGGATAAAACAACTAAGAAATTAGCAGGTTGGCAAGGCTGGGGAGCAGTAAGAGTAATAGAACTTAGTTAAAATTAAATAGTTGAAATTATAAAAAAAAAGTGTTATAACAATATTTAAGAAATACAGGGAAAAAGGACACGATAAATTAACAATAGTTTTATAGAGAGTTCTAAGAGGTGGAAAGGAACAAACAATTAATTTATTACTACCTTTTGAGTAGAATTATGCAAAGTAATTCCGGTAAAACCGTTATCTAAATTAAGAAAAAACAAAGGATGGTACCGTGTTTATGCACTCCTATACTACCTTTGTTTTTTTTAGGGAGGAAATATGAAAATAGA
>CAMOWA010000065.1 GCA_946628005.1 uncultured Caryophanales bacterium | reverse complement strand
AATTTCTATTTATTTTTCACCTGTAGAAATAAATATATTAATTAAAAGTATTATTTACGACTATAGAAAAAAGAATATGATGTTTTTCAATTATTTTTATTTATATTGAAAAAAGAGAAAGTTAAGAACTTATAACTAGAATAAAAATAAAGTGGAATAATATAATGCTTTCATACTTTTATTAAAAAAAAGAATACAAGTATTATTCTTAATCATTTCTTCTTTTTTTCTTTGAATTAAACAAATTTAGCATTTTTTCGACAATTCCACAGTTATGTGGATTTGATAAAGTTTTATGTTAATACTTTTTTTGTGGATTTTGGGGAAAACTTTTTTTTTATTTATAATATATACGTTTTATTTGTGTAAAATAATGTGGATTATTTGAGGATTATTTTTTTTATAGAAAAATGGTTTATTTTTTCCATAAATTCATGTAGAATATTTTTTGTTAATTATTCTTGATGGGGGAGATGATAGACGGAATGAATTTGGATAGTATATGGTCTAATTTTTTGAATAAAATTAAATCCGAACTTAATTCTCTTTCTTATAATACTTGGTTTGCTGATACAAAATTATATAAACTTGAAAATAATACTGCAATTATTATCGTTCCCATGCCTATTCATAAGAAACATTTATTAGATAATTATGAAATTCTTATTAAAAATACTTTATTAGATGTTATTGGTTCTCCTTACGATATTAATTTATTATTAAATGAGGAAATTGAAGAAGAAAGCAAGAAAGAGATAGCGTTAATAGATAATAGTGAAATAAAAAAATTAAATACTCCTAATATTAATAACAATCTAAATAGTAAATACACTTTTGATAATTTTATAGTTGGAAATAGTAATAAATTTGCTCATGCAGCGGCTTTAAGTGTTGCTGAAAATCCTGGAAATATGTACAATCCTTTATTCTTATATGGTAATAGTGGGTTAGGTAAAACTCATTTGATGCATGCTATTGGAAACTATATTATTTCTCACTCTAATAAAAAAGTGCTTTATGTAACCAGTGAGCAATTTCGTCAAGACTTTGTTAAGGCTAATAGAAAAGATGAAAAGGGCACAAATTTCAATTATATTGATTTTTTTAAGGATAAATACAGAAATATAGATGTTCTTATAATTGACGATATTCAATTTCTGGGTGGCGCAGCTCAATCTCAGCAAGAATTTTTCCATACCTTTAATAATTTATATAATGATAGCAAGCAAATAATTATATCGTCTGATCGTTCTCCAGATGATTTAAAATTATTAGAAGATCGCTTAAGAACTAGATTTTGTTGGGGACTGACAGTTAATATTTTTCCTCCAGATTTTTCTTTAAAAACTGAAATACTAAAGAAAAAAATATTGGCTGATAATTTTGAACAAGATATTCCTGATGATGTTATAGAGTATATTGCATCTAATATAGGTCCTGATGTGCGACAACTTGAAGGATCTATTACTAGATTGTTGGCTTATTCTGCAATAATGGGTGGTGAAAAAATAAACTTAGACTTGGCAATAGAAGCCTTAAAGGATTTTATAAGTAAAGGAATAGGGGAGAAAAACGATATTCATAGAATTCAAAAAATTGTTTCAGAATATTTCCAAATATCAGTTGAAGATATTAGAAGTAAAAAAAGGAGTTCAAATATTTCTTTTCCACGGCAAATAGCAATGTATTTATGCAGAACAATGACAAATGAATCTTTTCCTAAAATTGCTATTGAATTTGGGGGAAAAGACCATTCTACTGTAATGTACTCAGTTGAAAAGATTGAAAATGAGATAAAGGTTAATAAAGATTTATCAAATATAATTGAAAAATTAAAAAAAGATATTGGAGTTGTGTAAAAAGTTATATTTATTATTATTTTTTTCACAACTTAAATTTTGTAAATCTATTTATTTTGTTGGAAAAAAAAAGTTATTGACTTTTTCCACATTAATAATAAAAATAATATATAAGAAAGAAGGAATAATTTATGAAATTTACTATTAAAAAAGAATTATTATTAGATGCTTTATCAAAAGTATCAAAAGCTATATCAACTAAAAATCTAATTCCTGTATTAGCTGGTATAAAATTTGAATTAAAAAAGAAAAAATTAGTTTTAACTGCTAGTGATAATGATATTACTATTCAAACAATTATAGATGCAGAAAATGATGAAGATTTTAAAATAGATACAGAAGGAAGTATTATAATTCAAGGAAAGTATATTTTAGATATAGTCAGAAAATTACCAGACGAATATATTAACTTAGAAGTCATTGATGAACTAAAGATTTTAATATATACTGAAAATAGAGAATTTAATTTAAATGGAATTAGTGAAAGCGAATATCCTAATATAGGTTTGGAAGAAAGTAAAAAGAAAATTTATATTCAATCTGGGGTTTTAAAAAACATTGTGTATCAAACAGCTTTTGCTTCTTCTAATGAAGAAAGTAAACCTGTTTTAACTGGTATTAATTTTAATATTGTTGGGGATGTATTAGAATGTAATTCAACTGATTCTTATCGTTTAGCTAGAAAGGTTATCAAATTGGAAAAGACTAGTGAAGAAAATTATAATATTGTTATACCTAGTCATAATATAATTGAATTTACTAAAATTATTAATGAAGATAATGAAAATATTGAGATGCATATATTTAGTAATAAAATATTATTTAAAACTGGCAATTTAAAATTTGAGTCTAGATTAATTAATGGAACTTATCCAAATACATCAAATTTATTACCTGAAGATTCTATTATGATTATTCATACTAATTTAAATGATTTTTATAATGTTATTGATAGGGTAAGTATTTTAACAAGTGATAAAGAAAAAAATATAGTTACTTTGGAAACAAATGGGAATACAATGATTTTAAAAAGTAGTTCTGTTGAAATAGGACGCGTTGAAGAAAAAATGATTGTAGAAAAAAATAATAACGAAGATATTAAAATATCATTTAGTGCTAAATATATGATGGAAGCTTTAAAAAGTTTTTCAACAGAAAGTGTGGATTTATATTTTGTTGGTGAGATAAAACCTATATTAGTAAAATCAATTGAAGATGACTCTCTTACTCAATTAGTTTTGCCAATAAGAACTTATTAGAAAGAAAATTAATTTATTTTCTTTTTTTTTGTAATTTTTTCTTTTTTGATGGAATAATATAAATGAAAAAAATATTTTTTTCTACAAAATTTGACAAGATTCGACATTATTTTTTGATATAACGTTTTCTGAAAGCAACATTTTGCTTTTAATAGGGGGGATAAAATGAAGTATGAATTTAATAAAGGTACATTAGCTATTGTACCTAATGAGGAAAATAGTTGTCTTGTATATGAAGATGAGGAAAGGTATATTATAGCTGACTCTGCATTTCATGTTATGGAAGAGAGCTGTATATATTTTGGAAGTACATATGCTGGCCGAAAGGATAGTGCTAAAGAAATTTTAGGAGCAGAATATAAGGTTCCTATTGTAGTTGAAGATTCTTCAAATATAATTGTATTTCCAACTACATCACCACTTTCTAAGGATTGTGCTTGGATTTCTTTAAATAGAGTAAAAAAATTTGAAAAAATAGATTCAAATAATACTAAAATAGTTTTTGATAATAACAAAGAAATAATAATAGATTGTTCTTATCGTTCGATTGAAAATCAAATATCAAGGGCTTCTCGTTTGGATTTTATTTTAAGAAAGCATAAAAATAAAATAAATAGTTAAAAAAGACTATTTATTTATTTTTTTTGCCTTATTTATGGTATAATAGTGATTGATGTATAGGAATACCATGTTAGGGGATAGGTGATTATATGAGACTTTTTATGGTGTTTAAATGAAAATTAACAAATTATCTTTAGTTCATTTTCGAAATTATTCTAAATTAAATATTTCTTTTGGAGATAAGATGAATATATTTGTTGGGGATAATGCTCAGGGTAAAACTAATATATTAGAAGCCATTGCGTTTTTAGCTTTAACGAAATCACATAGAATTGGGGTAAATCCTAATATAATTGAATTTGGTAAAGAGAAAACAAAATTAACTGGTACTATTTCTAAGAATAAAGTAATTTCAAAGTTACAAATAGAAATGACTGATAATTCAAAAAAGTTGAAAATTAATCATTCTGATATTAGAAAGGTTGCGAATTATATATCTTACCTTAATATAATTATTTTTACACCTGATGATTTAGAAATCATTAAAGGTTCTCCTAATATTAGAAGAAATTTATTAAATATTCAATTATCTCAGATTTCTCAGGAATATTTGAAATCTATTAATGAATATAATAAGATTTTAAAAACGAGAAATGAATATTTAAAAATTATTTTTAGTAATAGTATTGCTGATAATACTTATTTGGATATTATAACTGATAAATTAATTGAAAAAGCAATTATTATTTATCAGAGTAGGAAACGTTATATTGATTGTATTAATTTAGAGTTAGATGATTATTTTCATAAGATTTATGGAGAGAAAGGGCTTAAAGTTTTATATGTTCCTAATATTTCTTTTGATGATTTTGAATATGAAACAATAAGAAAGAAATTAAAACATGTTTTAAAAAAAAATTATTTAAAAGAACTTAATTATGGTATGACTATATATGGTCCACATAGAGATGATTTTATTTTTGAGTTTAATTCTAACGATATAAAATATTATGGTTCACAAGGTCAACAAAGGCTTGCTATATTATGTTTTAAATTATCAGAAATAAATATTTTTAATGAATTTACCGGAACTACTCCTGTTTTGCTTTTAGATGACATTTTTAGTGAACTAGATGTAAGGAAAAGAAATAAATTATTAAAAATTATTGGTAATTCTGATATTCAAAGTATTATTACTACAACAGATTTAAAAAATATTAATAAAAAGTTTGTTGAGACTGCTTGTGTGTTTAAAGTGGATAACGGTAATGTAGAAAGAAAGTAGGGTAGGTATATGAATGAAAAAGTAGAAAAAGAATATGATTCTTCGGCTATACAAGTTTTGGAAGGATTAGAGGCAGTTAGAAAGCGTCCTGGAATGTATATAGGTACTACAAGTTCAAGAGGTTTGCATCATTTGGTATGGGAAATTGTTGATAATGCAATTGATGAAGCTCTGGCAGGTTTTTGTACACATATTGAAGTAAGCATTTGTAAAGATAATAGTATCATTGTTAAGGATGATGGAAGAGGAATTCCTGTTGACATTCACCCAAAAACTGGGAAAAGTACTGTTGAAACAGTTTATACTGTTCTTCATGCTGGTGGAAAATTTGGCGGTGGAGGATATAAAGTTTCTGGAGGATTACACGGAGTTGGAGCAAGCGTAGTTAATGCTTTAAGTGATTGGCTTGAAGTAAAAGTATATAAAAATTCTAATATTTATTATCAGCGCTTTAGTCATGGTGGTCATCCTGATGATGATTTGAAGATAATTGGTCAATGTGATGAGAATAGAACTGGAACAACTGTTCATTTTTTACCCGATGATCAAATTTTTACAGAAACTACTATTTATGATTATGATATATTAAAAAATCGTTTAAAAGAGTTAGCTTTTCTTAATAAAGGGTTAAGAATATCTTTATTTGATGAAAGGGAAGCTGATAAAAAGGATTCTTTTTGTTATGAGGGAGGTCTAGTTGAATATGTTCAAATGTTAAATAAAAATAAAAATCCTATTCACGAGACTATAGTTGATGTTGAGGGTGAAGATAAAGATATTAAAGTTGAGGTAGCTCTACAATATAATGAAACTTATAATGAAAGTATTTATTCTTTTGTTAATAATATAACTACTCCTGAAGGAGGAACTCATGAAGATGGGGTAAGACGTGCGCTTACTAGAATACTTAATAAATATGCAACTACTAATAATTTTTTGAAAGAAAAAGATGATCCATTAACAGGTGATGATGTGCGAGAAGGAATTACTATGATAATTTCTGTTAAGCATCCAAATCCGCAATTTGAAGGTCAAACGAAAACAAAATTAGGTAATAGTGAGGTACGCGGTATTGCGGATAAAATTTTTTCAGAAGCTTTCGAGAGATTTTTATTAGAAAATCCTGATCAAGCTAAAGTGATAGTAGATAAGTCCATGACCGCTAGTAGGGCGAGAGTAGCTGCAAAGAAAGCTAGGGAGTTGACTAGAAGAAAAGGTGATTTGGATGTTACGAATTTTTATGGGAAATTGTCTGACTGTAAAAGTAAAGATGCTACGGTTTCTGAAATATTTTTAGTGGAGGGAGATTCTGCTGGAGGATCTGCTATAAAAGGTAGAGATTCTATGACTCAAGCAATTTTACCTTTACGTGGAAAAATTTTAAATGTGGAAAAAGCAAGACTTGATAGGGCTTTAGGAAATGAGGAAATTAGAACAATTATAACGGCTTTTGGTACTGGAATAGGTGATGAATTTGATTTATCTAAATTACGATATCATAAAATAATTATTATGACTGATGCTGATGTTGATGGTAGTCATATTAGAGTTTTATTATTAACACTTTTTTATAGGTTTTTTAGACCTATTGTTGAGGCGGGACATGTATATGCTGCGCAACCACCTTTATTTTGTATAAAACATGGTAAAACTATTAAATACGTGTTAAATGAAGAAGAACGAGATGAGTATTTATCTGGTTTATCTCCTAATACAAAATATGAAATAACTCGTATGAAAGGTTTGGGAGAAATGGATGCTGAAGAATTAAATGAAACAACTATGGATATTAAATCTCGGGTTTTGAGACAAATTACAGTTGATGATGCTATTGCTGCAGATGAAGTTTTTTCTAAATTAATGGGTGAAGAGGTCGAGCCTAGACGTGAATTTATAGAAACAAATGCAACATATGTTGAAAATTTAGATATTTAGGAGGTTTTTATGGATAGATTAGAAAAAAATAATATTGTAAAAGAAGTTGAAGATTCTTTTTTAGAATACTCTATGAGTGTTATTGTTGCTCGTGCTTTGCCTGATTTAAGAGATGGTTTAAAACCTGTTCATAGAAGAATTTTGTATTCAATGTATGAGTCTGGTTACACTCCAGATAAACCTCATAAAAAGAGTGCTAGAATTGTTGGAGATGTTATGGGTAAATATCATCCTCATGGTGATTCTTCAATATATGAAGCAATGGTTCGTATGGCTCAGGATTTTTCTTATCGTTATATGTTGGTGGATGGCCATGGGAATTTTGGTAATATTGAGGGTTATGGTGCTGCTGCTATGCGTTATACTGAGTCTCGATTATCTAAAATTTCCTTGGAATTATTAAGAAATATTAATAAAGATACTGTTAATTTTACTCCTAATTTTGATGAAAGTGAGAGAGAACCTGAAGTTCTACCTTCTAGATTTCCTAATATATTGGTAAATGGTACAACTGGTATTGCTGTTGGTATGGCTACTAATATTCCACCTCATAATTTAGGAGAAGTTATTGATGGTTGTGTTGCCTATATTGAAAATCCTAATATAGAGTTAGATGAATTAATGCAATACATTAAGGGACCAGATTTTCCAACGGGAGCAATTATTTTGGGAAATAGTGGTATTCGTAAAGCTTATGAGACTGGTAGAGGGACTATTACTATAAGAAGTAAGGCTACTATTGAAGAAGATCATGGAAAACAACAAATAATTATTGATGAAGTTCCTTATGGTGTTAATACATTAGAATTAAAAAATAAAGTTGCAGAATTAGTTCATAATAAAGTTATTGATGGAATTTCTGATTATCATTCAGATTTAAAAGATGGAATAAAAATTACTATTACTTTAAAAAGAGATGCAAATGCTCAAGTTGTATTAAACAAATTGTACAAGCATACTCAGTTTCAAACTACTTATGGTATTATTTTTTTGATGTTGGATCAAGGGGTACCTAAAACATTAGGCTTAAAGGAGATTATTTCAAAGTATATAGAATATCAAAAAGAAATAATTATTAGAAGAACAAAATTTGATTTAGATGTTGCTGAAAAGCGTGTACACATATTGGAAGGATTAAAAATTGCATTAGATAATATTGATGCGGTTATTAAGGTTATTCGTGGGTCTGCTTCTGATGAAGAAGCTAGAAATGGATTAGTGAATGGATTTAATCTTACTGAAATTCAAGCAAATGCAATTTTAGAAATGAGATTAAGACGTTTAACTGGTTTAGAAAGAGAAAAAATAGAAAACGAATTAAATGAATTATTAAAAACAATTGAAGAATTAAAAGCAATTTTAGCAAGTGATGAAAAAATATTAGAAGTAATTAAGAATGAGTTACTGGAAATAAAACAAAAATATGGTGATGAAAGACGTACAAATATAGATATGACTGCTATTGAGTACATAGAGGATGAGTCTTTGATACCTGAGGAAAATATTATTATTAATTTAACAAAGAATGGTTATATAAAAAGATTAAGAGCAGATACATATAAAACACAAAATCGTGGTGGTGTAGGAATTAAAGGAATGTCTACTAATGAAGAAGATTTTGTTGAACATTTAATATCTATGAATACACATGATTATGTTTTATTCTTCTCAAATAGAGGAAGAGTGTATAGATTAAAAGGTTATGAAATTCCTGAATTTTCTAGACAATCTAAAGGATTACCTGTTATTAATTTATTGCCTTTAGAAAAAGACGAGAACATAAGTTCGGTAGTTAGTATTAGAAAAGATGATGATTTTACAAAATATTTGATGTTTGCTACAAGAAATGGAATTGTTAAAAGAACACCTATTGAAGAGTTTGATAATATTAGAAAAGGTGGCAAAATTGCCATAGTTTTGAAAGAAAATGATGAGTTAATAAGCGTAAAAAGCACTTGTGGAAAAAATGAAATTGTTATCGGAGCTAGTAATGGAAGGTTAGTCAGATTTGATGAAAATGAAGTTCGATCTATGGGTAGAAGTAGTTCTGGTGTAAAGGGTATTGATTTGAATGGTGCTACTGTAGTTGGAGCAGAGGTTGTTGAATCTGGCCATTATATATTGATTGTTACTGAAAATGGTTATGGAAAAAAGACTTCAATTGATGAATATAGATTAACACATAGAGGTAGTAAAGGTGTAAAAGCTTTAAATGTTACTGAAAAGAATGGTATGATGACTTCTTTGAAATGTCTAAATCCTAACATACCTCTTGATTTAATGATAATTACGGATAATGGTATTATTATTAAGTTACCTTTAGAACAAGTTTCTACTTTAAAACGTGCTACACAAGGGGTAAGATTAATTAATCTTAAAGATAATCAAAAGGTTTCTACTGTTGCTATAGTTCTAAAAGAACAAGAAGAAAATGAAGTTCAAAATGATAATAATAAAACAAATGATTAAAAATAGATTAATCAAATAATTATTCTTTTGTAAAAATAATCACCTGTTTTGGTGATTTTTTTTATTTTATTATATTTAAATGAATTTTATTTAAATATTAACATGTGGATTAATTTTAATATTAATTTTATTTGATTTGAAATATCTTAGAAAAGTTCATTATTCTGAAAATATTTAAATAATTGTAAGACCTTAATTAAATTTTTATAATTTTAAATGTGTAAATATATTTTTTTATATGTTTTTTTGTCAATTTGTA
>CAMOWA010000064.1 GCA_946628005.1 uncultured Caryophanales bacterium | reverse complement strand
CTTTATATTTTTCATATAAAGTATTATTTCTTTCGTTATTTATTGGATAATATGGTTCTTTTCCCTTTAACCATTTATCTGGATATTCTTTTGTTATAATTGTTTTATTTATTGTATCTTCTTTTCCTAGACTTTTTGCATATTCAAAATGTTTATGTTCAATTATTCTTGTATATGGTATTTCGTATTCTGTATAATTTACTACAGCATTTCCTTGATAATTTGCCATATCTAATTCTTCTGTTTCAAATCTTAGACTTCTATATTCTAGTTCTCCAAATTTGTAATTGTAATATTCATCTATTGGGCCTGTAAATACTATCTTTTCTGCGATTTTTTCAAAATCTTCCCTATTTTCAAAAAAATCTGTATTTAGTCTAATTTCAGTGCCTTCAAGCATTTTTTCAATTATTTTTGTATACCCTCCAATTGGAATTCCTTGATATAAATCATTAAAATAATTGTTATCGTAAATTAGTCTTACAGGAAGTCTTTTTATAATGAAACTTGGTAGCTCTGTGCATTCCATTCCCCATTGTTTTTGTGTATATCCTTTTATAAGTTTTTCATAAATTGTTTTTCCTACTAAACTTATTGCTTGTTCCTCTAAATTTTTTGGTTCTGTAATATTCGCTTGTTTCTTTTCTTCTTCTATTTTTGCCATTGCTTCATTTGGTGTTACTACTCCCCACATTTTGTTAAATGTATTCATATTAAATGGTAAATTATATAATTCATCTTTATATCTTGCCACTGGTGAGTTTGTGTATCTGTTAAATTCCGCAAAATTTTGGATATAGTTCCATACTTCTTTATTTGACGTATGGAATATATGTGCTCCATATTTATGTACTTGGATTCCATCCTTTTCTTCTGTGTAAATGTTTCCTGCTATGTGGTTTCTTTTTTCAATTACTAAACATTTTTTTCCTCTTTTTTTTGCTTCATGAGCAAATATTGAGCCGTATAGGCCTGAGCCTACTATTAGATAATCGTATTTCATACTTTCCCTCCTATATAAAGAATGCATTTCCATTTTTTTTCAATCTTTATTTCTCCGTTTATTGTCTTATAATTTTATTTTTAGTCATTGAATAATTTATCTATTTTATGAAAAAAATTATCAAAATTCATTCATTGAATATGTTGTTGAGCTATATTAATTAATTTATATTATATTTAGATAATACTTTTTTAAATAACTCTACTATATTGTATTCCTTCAATTCAATCATTTGAATTATAGTAAAACCTGTCAAATAAATTACTGCTCCTGTAATAACTTGTACAATTATAAGCCTCCAATCACTGTATATAATATTTTTTAAAGGTACGACAACCAAAAACATTACAACACCCAAAACTAAATATTTAAAATTATTCCTTAAATATTTAAAAATTTCAATTTCTTTTCTAACGGCAATTATTTGATATAACATTACTCCAAATTCCGCAAAAATAGTACCTATAGTAGCTCCGATTGCCTGATATTTTGGAATTAATAAAATATTTAGTATAATATTTATTACAGCACCTATAATTACAGAGATTATGTATGATCTATCCTTTTCATGCGGAATTAAATATTGCGTTCTAATTACATTAGCAATCGATATAAATATTGTTGTAACTGATAGATATTCAATTATTGTCCCCGCACTGCTAAATTCTTCTCCGAAAAATAATGGTGCAAAAGTTGGAGCTACAGCAATTAGTCCAAAACTTAAAGCTGAAGAAGAAATTATAGTGAATTCCATAGACTTTTCTATATATTTCTTTCCCTTTTCAAGCTCTCCATTTGCTACGAGGTTTGAGATTTTAGGAAGCATAACCGTTCCAAGTGCAGTTATTAATGCAGTAATTATATTTATTATCTTTTCAGAATTTTCATATAATCCGACCTGCTCCATAGAACTCATATTTCCTATCATTACTTTATCCATTATTTTATATAAACTGACCGCAATAACCGGAATAAACAGTATTAGACATGGTCTTATATGACGAACAATATCTTTAAATTTTACTTTAGTTAATTTAGTAAATTTATTCACAAATGGCCAAAGTAGCAACTGACTTAACAATGTACCAACTGCCATTATTATTGTATATAAATATAAATCTGCTCTTTCCTTTACAAATATAAATATACATCCTACTGTTATTATCTTTATAATAGTATTTCTTGTAACAGTTAATTTAAATTTTTCTAATCCAAAGAAAAACCAATTTATATCAAAAGCCGTTGATATAAGATATATAATTTGTATAATTGCAATATTTACATTTTCTTTTACAAAGATACATAAATAAATTATATATATTATAATCATAATACTCGATATCATCAATTGCATAAAATATATACTACTAAATGTTTTTGATAATTCTTTTTTATTTTTCCTCACCTTTGCAATTTGCCTATTTCCATAGTTATTTAACCCAAGCATAGCAAAAAGCATAAAATAGTAAACTATAGAATACGTATAAGAATATATTCCTATACCTTCTGTTCCTAATACTCTTGCTATATATGGTGCAGTAATTATTGGTAATATCATTGTTAATATTTGATACATAAAATTGTATATGAAATTCTTTTTTATATTACTCATTTTTCATTCATCTTCCTATCGAATAATATTCTATATTTTTTACTGCATCTAAATTATATATATTTCTTCCATCATATACAACTGGCGTTTTCATTAAATTTTTATATTCTTGTGGCTTTAAGTTTTTTATTTCACTCCATTCTGTAAATATAAAACATACATCTGCATTTTTTAAGGCTTCTTGTGGAGTATTCGTATATTCAATTTCGGTTGGATAAATTTTCTTATAATTTTCCACTCCTTTAGGGTCAAAGGCTTTTATTTTTGCACCTTCTTCTAATAATATTTGAATATTATCTAAAGAAGGGGCCTCTCTTAGATCATCTGTTCCTGGTTTAAATGTTAGTCCTAAGACAGCAACATTTATGTCTTTAAAGCTTTTGAATTTATTTCTTGCTTTTTTTAATAATATCAATTTTTGACTTTTGTTAACTTCAATTGCGGCCTTTACCGTTTTTAATTCATATCCACCCTGTTGTGCTAAATAATGTAAAGCCTTCGTGTCTTTTGGAAAACAACTTCCCCCATATCCACATCCTGCTTTTAAAAATTTATTTCCTATTCTTGTATCAAAGCTCATTCCCTTAGCTACATCCTCAATATTCGCTCCTACAACTTCACAAAGATTAGCAATATCATTCATATAACTAACTTTTAACGCAAGAAAATCATTTGATGCATATTTTATCATTTCGGCACTTCGTCTATTTGTTGAAACAATTGGCAAATTGAAATTACTATATAAATCTAGCATCTTTTCTTCTGTTTCTTTGTTTTCTGTTCCAATTACAATTCTAGCAGCTTGTAAAGTGTCCCTTACTGCTGTACCTTGTGCAAGAAATTCCGGATTACTTGCTACATTTATATTTACATCATGTTTTAGATTATCTTTTATAAATTTCTCAACTTCATCATTAGTTCCTATAGGGACTGTTGATTTCACTACAACTATGCAATCTTTTTCTATTGATTCTGCTATTTGTTTTGCTACTGTAAAAACATAATCTAAATTTGCCGAACCATCTTTTCTCTCAGGAGTTCCAACACCAATAAAAATAAAATCTGCATCTTTATATGCCTTTTTATAATTTATTGTATAATCAATACGTCCTTCTTTATAATTTTTTTGCATTAATTCTTGTAGATTCTGTTCATAAATTGGCGTTATTCCACTTTTCATTTTTTCTATCTTATTGTTATCTACATCTACACACATTACATTTTGTCCTTTTTCAGCAAAACACACACCTGCAACTAATCCAACATAGCCTGTTCCGGCAACTGCTATTTTATACATTTTCTTTCCTCCAGTTTAGCTTTAATTTTAATCTAATTATATTTCCCCTATCTACATTAATAAAATATTTTATATAATTTTTTAATGTTGGTTGTATTCTATAAATTTCTCGTAAATATTTTCTTTTTTTCTTCTTATCTCCCATATTATCGCATCTATTAACTGCATCATGATAAACTAATAAAGTTACACACTTTTTTTCATTTTCATTTAATTTTTCTATTAATTCTTTGTATTTGTTATAAATGTATCTTGTTGTTTCTAACCAACCTTCAAACTGATTAGACTTTCTATTTTTGTCTTGTAGATTTATCCTATATAATATTAATGGTTCATTAAGAAAAGCTACTTTAGATATTTGACATAATCTAATTGTCAAATCATATTCCTGCCAAAACCTTATTTTTTCATCGAACAATCCTACTTTTTCTAATAATGCTTTTCTAAACATCATCATTGATGTTACACCAATAATATTATATAAAATTTTTTTAGAATAGTCTTTTATTCCTCGATCAATAGGATTTTCTTCCAAATACATTTTTCCGGAATTATATTCAATTCTTCTGCCACAAATCACTATCCCTACGTCTTTATTCTCATCTAAAATACTCACTTGTTTTTCTATTTTATCTGCAAACCATTCATCATCATCATCTAAAAAAGCTATATATTCACCTTTAGATTCCTTAATTCCTAGATTTCTTGCAAATCCTCCACCTGACATATTAGGATTTTCATTTCTTATATATCTTAATTTTGAATTCTCCTTTATTTTTTTTTCCATATATTTCTTAGTTTCATCTGTAGAATTATCATCTATTACTATACATTCTATATCTTTGTATGTTTGCTTAAAAACACTATCTATAGCTCTTTTTAACAAATCACATCTATTATGGGTAGTAATAATAGCACTAACTTTCATTTAGATTTATCTCCTTTTATCTTTATTTTTATTAAATATGTACTCATTTTTTATTCTTCTCAAGTTAAGTCTTATAATTTCTTTCCAATTCATGTTTAAATTTATTACTCTCATTTGTTTCACTTTTAAATTATTTTTTTCAACCCAGACATTTAAAAGCCTCTCACTTATGAAACCATATATTCTTTTTTGGTAATCATTATAGCCATCATCTAAATTTATATCCTTTTCTAATTCAAACAATATGTTAAACAACCATTCACAATAAGAGGCATAATTTTTCTTATCTGTAATCATCATATTAAATTGATACATTTTATTATTTTTCATAATTCTATCAAAAGAATCTATATAATCTGGGTACATTACAGAAATAATATTTCTAATCTTATCTAAATCCTTTTTAAATCCTGATTCTAAGCAGTACTGTTCATAGGCTGTTTCCTTATATATTTCCTTTTTTGGTAATATTATATCATATTCTTGTAATATACTTTTTATTTGTTCCCTATTTATAAAACCTTTTTCTTTTCTACTAATTTTATAATTTGTAAAAAATCTCCTGTAATGTGAAATTCCTATTATATCACTGATTTTATCGTTCTTCCATATCCAATATTTCCCAGTTAATTCACAATAATTTGGGTTCTTTATAGAAATATTTTCTCCAGTAGAATCTTTTTGGTAACCTAAATCTTTTTTGTTATAAGCTCCTACTTGTAAAGGAATATATCCTTCTATATTCGGGCACTTAAATTCTTTATGCGTCATAACATACATATTCACATTCATCTTATTTTCTCCTTTTATTTATTCATATCTAAATAATATCTTTGCATTAAATTTGCTGCACTTTTTACATCATATCCTGCTTGCAATATTTCATTTGTAGTATTAATTCTTTCAAAATTATTTAATATATTCAATATATTTTTGGCCCACTCATTTGCATTTAAATCCAGTGAATAATAAAAAGATAATTTATCAATCGGTAACTCTTTTGTGATTCTATCTGAAGATACAACCGGTAATCCTGTCGCTTGAGCCTCTACTCCTACAACAGGTAATCCTTCGAAAAATGATGGTAATAAAAATAAATCCATCGCATTTAATAATCCATTTATATCATTTCGAATACCTAAAAACTTTACATTTTCTTGCAAATTCAATTCTTTTACTTTCTCTCTTATTTTTTCTTCTAACTCTCCGCTACCAATTAGCAATAGTATTGCTTTATTATTTAATTTATATATTTCATTAAAAATTTCAATTAAGAATTCATGATTTTTCTGTATTGAAAATCTTCCAATATGTCCTATTACTAAATTATCTTGTACTCTTAATTCTTTTCTCTTCTCTTCTCTTATACTAGTAGAATAATATATCTTAGAAGTATCTATAGCATTTTTTAATACTTTATATTTTCCCTCTTTTATAACTTTTTTAGGAAATTTCCATTTAGCTGCTAAATTAGAACAAGCCCAATACTCTGTTGGATATTTATTTAAACTGTATGATGATAATACTTTTATTATTTTATATTTTAAGTTTGAGAATCCGCCACAATGTGAATGTACAATTATATTTTTAACATTATTTTTCTTAGCAATCTTTGCTCCTACCATAAGCGAATATATACTACCTGATTGTATATGGACAGTCTCATACTGATGATCTTTTAAGAATTTTTTTACAGATTCTACGAAGTTTCTTTTTCTGTCCTTATCAAATGTATTATTTAATATAAATACTTCTCCTCCATTTTTTTCTATTTGCTCTTTAAATCCTAAATTTTCGCAGAAAAAAGGAGTCAATACATCTATTTGTATTTTTTCTAAATCCATATTATTATACATATTTAATATAAAACTTTCTTGTCCACCATTTACAATTGGCTCTCCTAATATAACTAAAATTTTAACTTTATTCATTTCTCTTTCCTTTCATCTGAAAATATAGTTTTATATGGTAATATTTCATCTGATCTTTTTATAATATTTGAAAATGTCATTCTTGATGTCATAAGTAATAATATTACAACAACTATTCCTTTATTTATTAAATTAATATTATTCAATAATCGGTTATTTTTTAATATTTTAAATTCACATTTTTTACTAATATTGTAAAAATATGGTATTGAAATCAATTGAAACATCGAAAATACTATAGAAACTCTAAAGAATAAATCTATATGAACATTCATAACAATAGCAAAAAAGGCAGTTGCTTGTGCATTTATAAAAAATATTCCTTCCTTTTCCAATTTGATTTCATTTTTTTTGGCATTATTATAAATTACAATAAAATATACATATATTAAAAATTCTACTATCAACGATGACCAAATCAAATTTCCACCTTGCTCTGCATAGTGTGCATATTTAGCAATATTTGTTATATTGCTATTTTCTGCTAAACTCAAAACAAATTTTATTACATTTTTGCCAAAAAAAGCAAAAATAGCAGAACATGCTAGTACTATTCTATAATCAAAAACTTTCTTATCAAATACTATAGCTATAAGAATAACTACGCTCATACTATGTATTAATACTGCTACCACAGATGAACATAACCAAAATATTATAGTTTTTTTATTAAATAGCAATTTATATGATAAAATTATTACTGCCATTGCCATAAATTGTCTAACCAGATTCATTGATTGAAAGAAAAAACTTCCTACAAAAAATATTATTACACTCATAATTATATTTTTTGAATTCTTAAATATTGAAATCATAATTAGAGTAATAGTTATAGTCGATGTAACAATAAATAGTAGTGCATAATCGTTTGAAAAAATTAGACATATCTTTATAATCAATAAAAATATAGGCTCTAGGCTTGTTACATTTTTTCCTTCAGATATAGATATATAATTTGGTACATATCTAAACATATAATCTGTTCCTACATCATACCTTATTCCTGAAACAATTATAAAAGGAATACAAATACCTATATAATATATAATTTTTCTTATTTTACTTTTTGTTTTATTCGCTAGTATTGCGAAAACTAATGAAATAATTATCATCCCAATGTAAACTAACATATTTTTACTTACACAACCCTCCCCGTTTTTTTACAATATACTAACCACATAAATTTAAATATTGGCAGTCCAAGATTTAATAATAGAATTGCTATTTTGTCTCTTCTTGGCGTTTTCTTACAAAAAAATACTTCTCTCTGATTCTTTTTTATTTCTCTTATAATTTCTTTTTCCATTTTTCGATTGCGTGGCTCTGTAAATATTAGCATTCTTAATATTCTGAATTTTGCATATAAATCAAATCTATGTATAGCTATTTTAAGTTCCGGATATTCTTTTTCAATGAATTCTAGCATTTTTTTTGTATGCTCAATATAGTCTTCTTCATTTCTATTATATCCTTGTTGTTTTGATATTGATCCTACTCTTGCAATATAATAATAGCACTTTTTACTGCCATACACAATTTTCTTTGCCTCTTCTATCACTTTGTAGATAATCGCTGTATCTTCATATACTTTTCCTTTAGGAAATCTATTTTCTTCCCATAATGATTTATGATATAATTTGGCATATGCACTTACTTTTATTCCTTTATCAAACAATAAATTTTCAAATGCCTCTTTTGGAGTTAGCTCTTCCATATTTATATTGTTTTCTTCTTCGATTCTAGTATTCTTCCAAATTTCTTGTACTCCGCAGATTGCCAATTTAGCATTGCCATTTATGAGCATTTTGTACATATACTCAATATAATCATATGAAACATAATCATCTGAATCAACGAAAGCAATATATATTCCACTTGCTACCTCTATTCCTGCATTTCTAGCATCTGATAGCCCTCCATTTTCTTTATGTATAACTTTTATTCTCATATCTTTTTGAGCATAATTATCACAAATTTTTCCACATTCATCTGGTGAACCATCATCTACTAATATAATCTCTAAATTTTTATATGTTTGATTTACAATACTCTCTATACATTTATTCAAATATTTTTCAACTTTATAAACTGGTACAATCACAGAAATTAAATCTTCCATTTTCTACTCCCTAAAAACTCTTCTCATACTTCTTACCAGTAAACTTAGACCTTAAAAAGGAAGTTCCTTTTTTCATCCAATGAACTTTTTGAATGCTCATAAATTTTACCTCTTTATATTTATAACCTTTAGTATAAATCCAAACATCCAAAAGTCTTTCACTAATTCTACCTAAGTATCTAGCATGAAAGCTATCATATTGTGCAGGATCATATCTTTTTTCTAATTCAAATAATATGTCAAAAAGCCAAGTTAAATATTCGTTTAGCTTGTCTTTTTTCATTACAAACATATTAAATAAATGTGCTGAAGTTCTTGTATGAATTTTATCAAATTCTTTTAAATATTCCGGATACTTTTCTTCTAAAATCTTTCTAGTCTCATCAAGTGGTTCTATATACATGGTTTTCTTGTAATGATCATAAATATTTTCTATATAATATTTTCTCTTAGTTGGCAAAATAATATCTGCATCATCTAATAATTTATCTAGTGTTTCATATGTTAATACATTTCTAAATCTATCTTCTTCTTTTAAAGGTATCAATTTTTTTTCAGAAAAATATCTTCTATAATGTGATAACCCTAAATAATCTGCCTTTAAATTTTTCCATGCCCAATACAATCCAGTCAGTTCACAATAATATGGATTTTTTTCAGAAATATTATCTCCTTCATCATCTCTTTGATATCCAATAGATTCCTTATTTTTGCTTCCTACGTGAACTGGTAAATACATTTTTTCTTTTGGCATTTGATATTTCTTATGAGTAGCAACTATTATCTTTACATCCTTAT
>CAMOWA010000063.1 GCA_946628005.1 uncultured Caryophanales bacterium | reverse complement strand
ACATTTGAAGAGAAAACTAATAAATATCTAATAAAAGCAAAACTTTTAAAAACTAAAGCTGAATAGATCAGCTTTTTGTGTTGAACAAAGAAAATATATATTGTATATTAAATATAGGATGTGGAAATATGCTAGTAATGAAAATAACAACAAACGATGAATACTATTACGTAGAAAAAGAAAATAATCAATATAGTGTTCTATGTATAAATAATGAGAAAGATTATTACTTAGATAAAACAGAATGGAATAATCTAATAACAGAAATGCTTGGTGGAGAAAAAAAGTTTTTAGAAAGAAAAGATGGATATGATATTTATTTAGATTCCATGAATAATAAAAGATATTTTAAAGATGGTGTAGAAGACTTAGAAAAATTATTAAAAGTAAACTCTACTTCAGCTTTATTATTTCAAGACGAATTTTTAGAAGATGATAATTCGTCTCCCAAAAAATTATCATTATCTAGTAAGAAAAGTAACAAATTTACTATATTATTCTTAACATTCATTGTAACAGTTGAATTGATGAATTCACCATTTGCGGTAGTAAGGCTAAATGGAAATGAAAATCCACAAAGAAATATAGAAAATATAGAAAATATTGTAGAACCAATCACGCTAGAGGAAATGACAGAAAAAATTAATGAGTGTAAAACATATGAGCAATATCAAAAAGATATTTTAGCAAATAAAGATTTCTTACGTGATGTTTTTTTAACTGCTGATACAAAAACAAGAAAAGAATTAAGAATTCGTTATAATAATCTAGCTAAAAAAATCTTTACTGAACAAGAAAAAGAAGATAGGCCAAAAACATCAGGCTATGTAAGTCAAATGGAACCTGGTGTTATGCATTTAAGAGATGATACAAAGGAAATATTTCACTCATCTGGGTCTCATGAATTTATTCATATAAATCAGGTGGATCTTACATATAGCTATATTATAGAGCCAAGTGCTGAAATGATGAGTGAAGAATACTTTAATGACCCTGCCCAATCATACTATGAATCAAGAGTTAATTTAGCAATTTTAATGGAAATAATTGGACCAGAGCCAATAATGAGATTGAATTTTAATGGAGAAAGAAAAGAGTTTGAAAATATACTTAAATTATATTTAAGTGAGGAAGATGTCGAATTATTACTATCAGAATATAGAAAAAAAGCAGATAGAACAATATATAAAGGTAAAGAATTGGAAGTTGCTGACCATAAGTTAATAAGAAAAATATTAGGAAAAATGTATACAAAAAAATATCCAGGTAAAATAATGGAAGAAGATCCAACCATTCAACAATATTTAAATAAAAACAAAAAATTTATGTCCAACAGATATTTTTTTAATCAATATAGTGAAAAGTATTATGCATCAAAAAAGATGTTATTAGAAACAAAGAAGTTATATAACGAAAAGATAGCAGATAGTATTGAATCCATATCTTTTTCAAAAACAGAAACCTTAACAAAAGAAGAAGTCCGAGAGATAATAGATAATCATAAACTAGATGATAATGTTGAAATAAGCATTAATTTTAAAGGTGAAGATGGAAAAGGAAAATACATAAAAATATCCAATAATAATATAGATTCTAAAATTATTAATATAAATAATAAAACAATAAAGGAATTTTTAAATGACTCAAGTATTCAATTTATAAATTTTGAAAAAACGACAACAATAAATCAAGACCTAGGGAAAGAAACTACAATACCAAATATATTTAAAAATAATAAAGATCTAAATAGAATAGATATCCATTATATAAATAAGTCATATGGTATTGCTACATTAGAGGGAAATGGAAATATTTATATAAAAAAAAATAAATTATGTTATATACCATCCGTTGCGGAAAAGTTTCCAAAGCAAATAAGAAAACTGCAAGAAATAAATAAGCGTGTTTTTAATTCTGCTACATTAGAAATAGCCAAATTACAGAATGATAAAAAAATGGAACTCAATAATATTTTTTTAAATACGTATCTGCCTTTAAGACTAGTTGATACAGCATTTTATAAGATAAATGAACGTGAAAAAACAGGAATATATTCAGGGGAAATCAATGGGACAGAAGATACGAAATGGATTACTATTCTTATGGAGATAATTGGACCAAAACCAATAAAAGATTATTACTATAGTAAAGATAGTACAATAATTGAAAATGCTATTAATAAATATTTAGATAGTAATGATGTAAAGGAATTATTAAATGAGTTTAAAAAAACTCCAGAGGAGGCAGATTATGAAAAAATAAAAAGCATTATTTCCAAATTATATGAGAATAAAAATTTTGGTCATCAAATGGAAGAAGACCCTGCAATATATTGCATATTACTTGATTACTGTTCAACTACTAGATACCGATATTATTTTAATAGTGAAAAGAATGAAGAAAATCAAACACAAGATGTAGAAATTACTATAAATATTCCATATGATAATAATTTTGAAAATAACCTTACAGAAATAACCTATGACACATTAGGAGAAGTTATATCAAAAGAAAATTTTATCAATATTATAAAAACAAATAATATATCTAATGATGAATATTTTTATATTAAATATAAAGATAATAATTATTATATGGGAATGACAATTAGTAAAAAAACAGATCAAGATAGAATTAATAATATAAAAGATATTATACAAAATAATAAGTATGAAAATATCAATATAATAAAATATAATAAAATAACAATAAATCCAACTTCTGGAATAATAAGAGATATAATATTAAACGAAAATATAAGCAATCTTGATATTCAGTATAAAGATGGAAATAAAGGTAAAATTACACTTGATATTTATGGTAATATATGCCCAAACAAAACTATTTTATTAACTATTCCATCACTATCTAAAAAATTCCCAGATCAAGTAGAAAATCATTATAAAAGATAAATTTTTAATTGTATATAATAATATTTATGTTAGAATAGATATTAAAAAAAGGAGATTTATATGAAATTACAATTAAAACCTATTACATTAAAAAAAGATACATTTGCAGATATAAAAAGTGATGATATAAATCCAATACTATTTATAAAAAGATTGGATAATTATTTTAAAAACGCAGAATATTTAAGAAATAATAATATGGAAAAGATGGATTCAATAGATTTATATAAAGCATTAATAAAAGTATTTGATATAAAACTAGATAGAAATGATTACATTAAAATACTATCTATGAAGAATAATATTCATTATAAAAAAAATATAATAATAAAAACAACTATGTTTGATAATAATAAGAATAATATATTATATGATTGTATAATATCTAGTAAAGCTAATTTAGAAGAAAATGATAGATTAGATTTGAAAACTCTAAGAAAGTTATCTAATAGTGAGGATTTATTATTATTAAAAAAGTATAGACAAAAAGATGATTTATATAAAGGAAAAGTTGAAAAGGAAGAGTCATTTCTATTACAAGATTTTAATATTGAAACCCCTTCTATAGATGAAGATAGTGAACTATTTTTATCAGCAACTAACTATATACAAAAAAAATTACTTGTAAAAGATGTATTATACTATTTAAAACTGTTTTTAATCGAATTAGATAAACAAAGATTAGAAATAACAGGTCTATCTTTAAAACCAGATAAAAATAAATATAAGAAAATAGGTATAATATATAAAAATGCTTACGATGAATATAGAGAGAGAAATATGATTCCAAAAAGACCTAAAATCTCAGTAAGATATCCTAAAGAGTCAAAACCAAAACAAAAAGTTAAAACTAAACACAGAAAAAACACTACTCATCAATAGTGTTTTTTATTTAAATAATTGATTACTTTAAAAAGAAATGTTATAATACAAAACAAAAAAGGAGACTATCAGGATGGATATATATAAAAAAGTAAAAAACTACTTTCTAGTAAATACCAATACATCATTAATGGAAGATTATATTTATTATATTGATGAAGAAAAAAAGAAATTAGAACAAGAGTTAAAAGAAATATATAATTTAAACGCATCAGTTAATTATATTAATCCTTCATTTATATTTCCACATAAGTTTTTAATTGATAGATTTAACGCATATAGTAAAACATATGTTAATTATAAAGATATAAAAATGTATAATAACTATTGGATGTATGTCAAATATAATAAAATGAAACTTTTATTGAAAGATTTAAAAAAATTAAATGAAGAGTTCAGTATACATTATGATATGTTAAATAAGTTAGAAATAAGTAATTTAGAAACAAGTAATAGATTAGAAGAAGAAAAAAGTAAAATTAGAGACTGTTTCAATAGTAATTTATCAATCATAAAAAATATTGAAAAATCTATAAAAAATAGTTTAATAGATAAAGATAACCATTTTAAAATAGATACAGCAGGGTTAGAGTTTGAAAGAATAAAAAGAAAAATAAATAAATTCATTCCAAATAGCTTTGAGTTAGAGAAAAAAATAAAAAACATAGATATAGAGGAAGAATATATTGGACTGATTTATATATTAGATGTCTTTTTTCATAGTAGAGAAGGAGAGAATTATCTTTTAGATATAAAAGAAAAGATGATTAATATAAATATTAATTGTATTAATAATGAAAAATACAATCCCATTCCAGAAATCAATTATATTATAAATAGTATAGAATTTATAAATGAATATTTACCAAATTGGGATAATCTATCACAAGAGTATCAGAGATTATTGGATATTAAGTATGAATATTTAAAAAAACATCCTGATGAAAAAGAAATAAATAATTTAAAAAAAGATTTTAATGGATATAACGTATATATACCACTTATCAAAAGGGACCTAGATAGTATTGAAAAGAATGATTCAATAAGTAACATTTTTTATGATTTTATAGATTGCTTTTCAGTAGATGAAATATATCGTAATGAGTTTCCATCAGCTTTATCATTATTATTTGCATATTATTCTAATACACTAGAAAAATATTTTCAATACAGTATTAACAATGAAAATGGTTACCAAGAATTTTTAAAAATATATAAAAAAGCAAATCCAATCATAACAACAGATATGTCTAGAGAAACATTTTTTTATACCTTGTTATATGATGCAGGATATGTTAAAAAATTGATTAACTTACATAGAGAAGTAATAATAGAAAAAGGATTAACATATCCATTATTAAAAGGAATAAAAGAGATAACTTTGAATGATTCAAAACTAAGTAAGAATATTTTATACTTATTTTCTTTAGATAAAAATATAACTATTTCAAAAGACGTAAAATCTTTTTCTATAGAAAATTTAAAGAATATAGAATCAGGTAATATTATCTTTCAGGATGGAATAGAAAAAATTAATATGAGGAATGTTTCCTTTAAAGATGAAATATCGATTACTATTCCCAAAAGTGTTAATTATTTAGACATCGACATTGTATCTTCAAATATAAATACTTTAATATTTGAAGATTATGATCAATCCAATTTATTAAATAATCCATATTTTATTAATAGTATTATAAGCCAAATCTATAATGAAAAGTCAAACTGCTTTACATTAAATAATTGTGACTATTATGTATCACCTAACTCAAATAAAACAATAAAATTGGTTTTAAAAAGAAATAATGAAAATAAAGAGTATGTTTTTAAACAAATCTATATTTTTTACAATAAATCAATACATGATTTTGATAATAAAGAACTATGGAAACAAGATTTGATAGATACGGCTAGAAAGAAAGAATATGATATTATTACTGGAGAACTTCATATAAAAGACAGAGTAGAAATCATTACTAATATTTCCTTAAATAATATAACAAATAAGAGCATCAGTTTACCTGAATATGGGCCATTTTTAGTAAAAAATGAAGAAGAAATAAGATTATTGAGTGAGATTGTTGGAGCAAAGGTGCTAGACTTAGGATGTGGGGAAGGAAAGTCTTTAGAATATCTATATCAAAAGGGAGCAAAAGAAGTATGGGGAATAGAACAATCAGAAGAAATAAGAGAAAAAGCAAAGAATCAATTGCAAAAAATAACAGACAATTTTCATGTATCTTCAATGAATGATGATAATTTTTTACCAAATGACTATTTTGACTATATTATTTATATTTATAAATTAGGATATAAAACTGATTTAAAGCATTTATTTCAAAATGTATACAAGCATTTAAATGACACTGGAGCATTTATCATAAGTTGTCCAAATCTACAAAATTATTATTTAGAAAAAATGAGTGATTTAGTATTGAATCAAATAAAATATGGTCCTAAAAATAGTAATGATATAAAAAAATTGATAGAAACAATTAATCTAGAAAAACAATACTATAGAGTCCCAACAATTATAAATAACGCAAGAGAATCAAATTTATACATTGATAGAGCCATAGAAGAAAAACCAACTAATGATTCTCCTAATACAATAATATATAAAATAAAAAAATTATCAAAATAAATACAAAAGAGGTAAAGTAAATATGGATATATTTAGTTCTTTAAAAAAGATATGGATATTAAACAATAATAATAATATTTTAATGGATAATTATAAATATTTAACAAAAGAAGGCCAAGAACAACTAGAAGAAAAACTATTAGAAATATATAACTTAAGCTTGTCAATTAATTATACCAATCCATCTTATGTATTTCCTCATCAAATATTATTTGATAAATCTAAATCATACAACAATGTGTATGATAATTATAATAATAAAAGTTTTAATGCATATTATAATGAAAATATATTTTTATTATTAGATTTAAAAAAAGTAAATAAAGAACTAAGTATACATTATAATGTTCTAAATAAACTAGAAAAACTTCACTCAGAAACAATTGAAATAATTGAAAGAGAAAAAAGTAAAATAAAAGATAGATTTAAAAGAAATTTATCTTGTATAAAAAGTATAAATGAAAAAAGATAATCAAGTATTAGAGTATTGTTTTCATCCAATCATATTAGAAAATAATAATTCAATATTACATTTAATAAATAACGCAAGAAGAATAGCATATGAAGAGATATGTAAAAGATTTATCAAGCCAGATATATTATTATTTAATACTAGTCCAGAAGAAGATTATCCATTATTTACAAGTGATGAAGATAATATAGAAGGTACTTATAAAAGAAAAAGAAAGAAAAAATATTAAAAGAAAGGAGTAAAAAAATATGTCTCAATTACAAACTATAAAAGGAAAAACAACAAATATAAATACTAATACTCCATTTATAAACAATTATAAATATCTTAATGAAGAAGAAAGAAAAAAATTAGAAGAACAAATAATAAACATATATAATTTAAATTCCTCTATTATTTTTACAAATCCATCATATGTATTTCCTCATCAATTAATACTAAATAAATTAGAAAAGTATGTTAAAATAAAAAAAACATTTGATTTCTTTACATATAGTTTTTTAGACTATGGGAAAGAAAAGTTATTATTGATTGATTTAGAAAAAATAAATGAAGAACTAAGTATTCACTATAATGTATTAAATAAATTAGAAGAAGAATATCCAGAAACATTTGAAATTATTGAGAAAGAAAAAAATAGAATAAAAGAGTTTTTTCAATCAAATACTAATATAATAAACGAATTAAGAAAACGTATAGAATCAAATAATTATCTTGAAACTAAACTTATAGAAAAAGAATTAGAGTATGAAAAACTAAAGGATCAAACAAATAAACTAATTAATAAAAATGAACAACTATTCGATGCAGAAGAAACCACTAAATCAAAATATAAATATATAGAGTTAATCTATAAACTAGAATTGTTTTTTTATAGTAAAGAGGGAGAAGAATATATATCAAATATAGTACAAGAAATGAGAAAAATTCAAGCTAATTATCTAAATGATAATAATTATAACCCAATTCAAGATACTAATAGAATTATAAAAGAGGTAGAATTTATTGATAATTATTCAGATAAGAAACTATCACAAACCTTTGACTATGAAATGGTATTAAATGTAAAATATGAGTACTTAAAAAAACATCCAAATGAAGAGGAAATACATAATTTAAAAAATGATTATAATTCATTTCATATATACAATTCATTTATTAGAGATGACTTAGATAGAATATATATTGAAAATGAAATAGATAATAGATTTTATAAAATTATTAGTAATATTTCTTCAATTGATATTTTATGTGAGATGAATCCATTTATATTGACCCTTTTTTTTGCATATTACTCAAATACATTAGAAGAATGGTTTCAAAATAATATAGAAAACTCAAAAAAAATTTATAAATATTTAGATATGGATAAAAGTAAAATAATTATTTCATCAGATATGTCTAGAGAAACATATTTTTATCTTCCAAATAATAATCCAATATCAACAGAATTAATTAATATTCATCAAGAACTAATAAAGAACAAAGGTCTATCATGGCCAATATTAAAAGGAATTAAAGAAATAACATTAACAGATAATGAATCTAGTAAAAATATATTATCATTATTTTCTTTAAGTGATAAAATAACTATTTCTAAGGATGTAAAATCAATTACCATAAAAAATATAAAAGACTTTCCGTCAGGTAATATTATCTTTCAGGATGGAATAGAAAAAATTAATATGAGGAATGTTTCCTTTAAAGATGAAATATCGATTACTATTCCCAAAAGTGTTAATTATTTAGACATCGACATTGTATCTTCAAATATAAATACTTTAATATTTGAAGATTATGATCAATCCAATTTATTAAATAATCCATATTTTATTAATAGTATTATAAGCCAAATCTATAATGAAAAGTCAAACTGCTTTACATTAAATAATTGTGACTATTATGTATCACCTAACTCAAATAAAACAATAAAATTGGTTTTAAAAAGAAATAATGAAAATAAAGAGTATGTTTTTAAACAAATCTATATTTTTTACAATAAATCAATACATGATTTTGATAATAAAGAACTATGGAAACAAGATTTGATAGATACGGCTAGAAAGAAAGAATATGATATTATTACTGGAGAACTTCATATAAAAGACAGAGTAGAAATCATTACTAATATTTCCTTAAATAATATAACAAATAAGAGCATCAGTTTACCTGAATATGGGCCATTTTTAGTAAAAAATGAAGAAGAAATAAGATTATTGAGTGAGATTGCTGGAGCAAAGGTGCTAGACTTAGGATGTGGTGAAGGAAAGTCTTTAGAATATCTATATCAAAAGGGTGCAAAAGAAGTATGGGGACTTGATATTTCTAAAGAACAAATAGAAAGAGCTAGAAAAAGATTCCCAGATATAAAAGATCACTTCTTTGTATCTCCAATGGAAGAAGAAATATCACTTCCTAATAATTATTTTGATTATATTATTTCAATATTTAGTATTGGATATACATCAGATTTAAAAAAGACATTTGAAAATGTATATAAGTATCTTAATGATACAGGAGCATTTATTGTAAGTTGGACACACCCTTTCTATAATTGTATAGGAATAGAAAATGAAAAAGAAATAATTATTACAAAAGATTCAGATAAATTAAACTTAGTTCAAAAAAATTTAATGATATCTAGTATTATTAATACAGCTATATCCAGTGGATTATACGTTGAAAAAATGTTAGAAGAAGAAACCATTCAAAAAGAAAAAGCAGAAAATGTTCCAACAACATTAATATATAAGTTAAAGAAATTAAAGTAATATCAATTATAAAGTATAATACCTAATTTTTTAGGTATTTTTGTTTAGAAATTCATGAAAAAAATTATAATATAATTATTAATGATAAGCTAATATTTATCAATATTTATGTTCCTAATCTAAGAAAAAAGATGT
>CAMOWA010000062.1 GCA_946628005.1 uncultured Caryophanales bacterium | reverse complement strand
TATAAAAAGCTTTGCTACAAATTATTAATATTTTCATGTTTATTCCCCCTGTGTTAATGTTTTTTCATTCCATATCTTTACTCTTTGTCGGAAATCTTCGCATATATTGTATTATATACGAAGATTTCCGACAAGTGTTTTATTAAAATTTTAAAATTTTTTTTGAATTTAATTAGTTAAAAATTAAAAAAGATAATCTTTCGATTATCTTTTCTTGGCTCCGTTTCAGCTAAGGTTTACAAATTTTTATAAATAGAAACTTGTGTTACAGTTCTTTTAACTTAGGTTTAATTTAACATAACTTTTATTAATTTGCAATATGAAATTAACAATATTATAGAATAAATTTTATACTCGTAATAACTTATTTTTGCATAGTAGACTTTGCATTATCTATTGTTTTCATTAAAGCACTTATAATTATTCGGTTTATTACTCTAAAATCAGATATTTTACTAATAGCTTCATAATCTAGATTATTTTTTATTTCATTGGCATTAATTTTAGGTTGTAAATTTTCTTCTTTATATACCTCCAATAATTTGTTTATTTTCTTTTCTATAAATGCTTTTTTTTCCATATTATTTGGATTTTCAAAAAAAGACTTTAATGTAAATCTTGATACTAATGGTGGTGGTATAATATCTTTATAATTATCTTTAGATAGATTTGTAGTAAAAATAATTATATATCCATTTAAGTTGTATTCATTACCAGTCAAATCTGTAAACTTCCCATCCTCTAATAATTCATAAAAAAAGTTAAATATATCCGTATCTGCTTTTTCGAATTCATCAATTAATATTACTTTTGAATCACTATTTCGTATTTTATTTGATAGTTCTCCACCTCTTTCACTACCAATAAATCCAATTGGAGAACCTATTAAGCTATTAAGTGCACCTTGTGTTTTATAATTTCCTAAATTGATTTTTATCATCTTTGATTCTTCATACAATGTTTTGTGTAATATTCTTGCTAATTCAGTTTTTCCAACTCCTGGATTTCCACATATTAGTAACGAAAATATTTTCATTTCTCCTAATTTATACAATATTGGAAAATCTTTTAGCTTATTTAAAAAGTCCTTTTTAAATAGATTATGCCCTATTAAATTGTTAGTTAATGATTCTTCAATTTTTTTTAATCCCTCATCATTTATGTTAACGAAATCATAATTAACTGAATCTCGCTTTTCATAAATTGTTTGTATAGGCTTAAATTGATCAAAAGATGTTGCAAAGTCCTGACTAAATCTATTTTTACTGTTTTCGTTTAATATAACATGCACATTTTCTGTTAAATAAATTTGATGCAAAATACTTTCAATACGCATATTATTAGCTTCGGTATTAGACTTATATAAATTACTTATATCAACATAATAATTCTTTGATTCTTCAAGTTGTACAGTGTTACTCTTATCTGCGAAAGCAATTGCTGTCATAATTTCATCGTTTGCTGTTTTTTTAGTTTTAAATTCATTTAATCTTTCAAATGTATATGTATAAACAATTTTATTTTTCATTATTTCCTTTATCTCCATTCTTAAATGATAAATCTTGTATTATTGCAATTAAATCGATATATGGTGCCTCTTTTAGTTCGATTAATTGATTCTCATTTTTCTCTGAATCTCTTGAGGATTTCATCTCGTCAATTTCTGTATTTTGTTTATTACCTAATTCTTGCAATTTTGAATATGTAGTTTTGTTTTTTGGATTATAATGTTCCGTTCTATATATTCCTATAATATTGACTGAACCTATCTCTAAATCATATATAGAATATTTATTTTCAAATTCTTTTTCAGCACTCATAGGGATATCAATATAGAATTTTTGTTCTCCATTTGTACACAATAAATAATATTTGTAATCCTTTAATATCATATTAGTTAATGAATTTATATTTATTTTAAAAGCTTGTCCATCTGAATAGGTATCAACTGTATTGCCATTAAATGCACCACTTATAATAGAATTCGCTTGCAATATTTCTTCATTATTCCAAATTTTTATTTTTACATTATCTATCTTTACTAAATCACCATTATGCAAATTTTTTAGAACTTCTACTCTTTTACATTTTTTTAGGATTTCCCTTAAATAAGTAGAATTTGTATTTTTTATTTCTTGAATCTCTTTATATTCGTGATTTATTAATTCAGAATACTCTCCACTCATCTCTCCTTTTATTGGCAACTTCTTTATAAATGAACTCTGAATTCCATAACCTTGCTTATAACCTTTCTGTTTTTTTATAGATTCTTCAGCATTTATCTTTATTTTATTATCAATTAACATTGCTATTTCAAACACTTTTGGAAAATTAATATAATATGTATTAAATAATTCTTTAGAATCATTTGTGGATTTTGTTTCTATTTCTCCTAAGTCAAAATACAAAAATATTAATGCAATTATAGTACTGATTATCCACTTAATTGCAACTAAATCTTTTAAAACTTTACCCAAAAACATATACACTATAATTACTAATAATATTTGAATTATTATTTTTATTACTAATTTTATTTTTTTCATCTTACTACTCCTAAAACAAAAAGCGAAATATAATAATAGTTTTTACTAATCTTATATTTCACTTATCTCTCGTATTTATAAATTATTAATTCCGTTATATTTTCTAAATGCCACTAGATATTTATATATAAATAATTAGCATTCTTCTTTATCTTTTGTTTCTGTAATTGTTACCTCTCCCATTTAATATTCCCCATCTTATTCAAAACACATAATCTATTTTATTCTTATTAATCTTTTTTCATCTAAATTTTCTAAAATATACACATTTTTAAATTGGTAATCTATCGATTTTAATTCATCCAGCAAATCCTTCTTATACTTTTGATTAAATTCCTCCCCATCAATATAATGTAGCGAATCATTGCTATATGCAACTAAAGTGACAGTTCCATCATATGTATTCTTTGAATTCTTTGCATTTATTTTTAATTCAAGTTTTTCTTTATTCTCATTTAATTTCTCAACAGGATCAAAAATTTCTACCTCTGAATAGCCACTTTTATTAAGCTGTTTTGCAATCATTTTGTCTTTATTTGAAATAAGTGGGCATGTTATTTCTACTTTTTCAATTAACTTGCTGCCTTGATATATCTCTCCATCATAATTAATCGTTTGATTTTGTTTATCTTCTCCAACCCACTTGAAAGATATATTATCTTGATTTGAATATTTCATTTCAGCATATTCTAAAAGAACAGCAAATTCTTCAAAAAATTTTTTATATAATCCTTTTCTTAGCCTTGCATTCGATTTTTTTCTCTCGCTTTTACATATACTATTCATTATATCATTAAAGAAATCTCTTTGTTTTTTGATGCTCCTTTTTCTTTTTAAATCCGCTCTCCTCATTTCATTCCTCCTAGTTTTTAATAATCGTCTACTCCTTGCCTTTTAAGATTCTATCTTTAAATTAATTTTAATTTTTAATACAGTTATCTCAATGCTTTCATAATATTTTCAGCAATTCTATTAATTACAGGCACAACTACACTATTTCCTGCTTGCTTATATAACTTACTATCCGCAAGATCTGTTGGCAACTTGTAATCTTTTGGATATCCCTGTGCATAAAAACATTCCATAGGTGTTAGTTTTCTTATTCCATAAGATGTCTTTATAAGTGGTACATTGTGACCACCTTCGCCCATATTAGCAGTTAGTGTTGGAACTAAGTTGCTTTGATTCTTTCTTACATACTTTCTTCTCCATTGATAAACTGTATTGTCATCATCCATTGCTTCTTCAAGCATCTCTACCATATTGCCTTTATATTTTCCATTTCTATAATAATATTTCTCATCAACCATTGATGTAAAATTGAAGACCTTTTTTATTGTATTATCTAATGGAATTGGCATTGGCATTTCAAACCTTTCAAAGTCTTCTTTATCTCTAAACGCAACTATGTATATTCTTTCTCGATTCTGTGGGATATTTCCATATTCACAAGCATTTAGTACTTGACATTTTATTTTATCCTTATATCCAGCCTTCTCTAATCTATCTATAATAACTTTAAAAGTTTGTCCTTGATTATGCCCTACCAGATTTTTTACATTTTCTAAAAAAACAACCCTTGGTTTTCTTTCTTTAAAAATTCTTTCCATTTCAAAAAATAAATCCCCTGTTCTATCATCATCAAATCCTTTTCTATATCCTGCAACTGAAAATGATGTACATGGAAAACCTCCTATCATTATATCAAAATCAGGTATTTCATCGACTTTTACTTGGTGAATATCTCTATTGTCTACTTTAGTATCAAAATTTAATTCATAAGTTTTTACAGCATATGGATCAAATTCGTTAGCATATACAACATCACACTGTTTTGTCTCTAAAAAACCTAAATCAATTCCTCCTACACCTGCAAACAAACTACATACTTTATACATAATATACTCCTCCTTTGTTTTTGCGGCATGCCGCATTTTTATTCTATAATAACAGAGCAATTAACACTCTGCCTTTCAAACTTTTTTAACAATTCTTCCACGTCTTATATCAAATGTTACTGTTGGTTCTAATTTTCTTTTTTCAATTATTGATTCAATTATTCTTATATGTGGTCTTTTACCCTGTTTTTGATAATCTCCAAATGTTGCAGTTTTAGACACTGGAATATTCTTTATTTCTTCAGAATTAACCCCTGTATCGTAAACAAACAACATATTTAGATCTAAATCAAATCTTAAAAACACTAGGTCATCAAAATTACATTTTGGACCAAAACTACTTAAATCATATTCATAATTGCTTGTAGCTTTGAATTCAATTTTTCTGCCATCTTGTGACATAGCATCTCCACCTGAGCTTTTATTCCAAAGTAGATTTAAGCAATAGCAGCCCATAGGCTCACTTATTGCATCTGGCATGTTTATACCTCTTGAAACTAAACTTTTAACATATGTATTTAAATCTTTCCATTTAAAATATGCATCACAAGTTTCCTGTATTCTTGGTTCATCTATTTTAATCAAATATTCTTTATTCAATTATACAATCACCATTCAGAGTGTTCCTTGCTCTGGATGATATTATATAATATCTACTAACATTTTACTAGTATTTTTTTAAATTTTATCTACAGAATTTGCAAAACTTTTAAACTTATTTGACTTATAATGAAAAAAAGATTATACTAATTTTAGATATTTGAGGCGGTATGCCGATGCCATGGGCTTTATGCCTGTGATGAAAAGTTTTGTAGCCAAATACTTGATGACAAGTATTTGGCTATTATTTATTTGAATGATATTGTAACATTTGTCAATTTACATAAAATATGGTATAATAATAATGTAGGTGGGAATGTCCTGCCACACACTCATTTGAGTGTCTACATTGACAACCTTATATACAGGAGGAAAAATTATGAAACAGATTTTTAAAACTTTCAACGCATCTATCGGATACGGAAATCTCAATGAAGATATAGCTGATTTTGCTAAAGAAAATGGCTATGTCGAAATTGACCGTAGTGCACCTTCACTTTCAGCTGCTTCTCAGTGTGGTGACTTTGGAATTGCCGTTACATCAATCTTTAGCACCGATACGCCTAATGAGGAAAAGTTTTTCCATACTTTTTCCATAAGCATCGAAATCTGCGATTTAAACGACGAAGTAGAAGCATATGCTGAAAATAATGGCTATGTTGAAATTTATCGTAGTGCTCCGTCAATCGCTGGTGCAAGTCAATGTGGCGACTTTGGTCTCGCCGTAACGTCAACATTTGTCAAAGCCAACTAATAACCTCCTGTCATATACAGAAAAGGTTGCAAAAAAGCTCCTCACATTTGGGAGCTTTTTTGTTGCTTTAAATACATTTTAATAACAATCAAAATTCCATAACACTTTATCAAAATTCAAATTTTTCAAATCTTTAGAGTTTATAAAAATATTTACTTGTCCTCCATCTCCCCACATAAATTCATCACAACTATCAATTTGTAATAGTAGCGTATTATAGTTAGGAAATTCTTTTTGTTTCTCATTTTCTTCCTTGATTTTGTTCATATCGCTAGCTGATGGGAACCAAGACATCGTTTTATTATTATCTACAGAAGTAGCAAGTTTTACGTCACTTTTAGAAGCATTATATTTAACTGCACTTCGTGGATCTTCTTGGCAGAAATGAGGAAATCCTAATAATTTATGTCCTTCGCCATCTGAAAACATATCAGTAATAATGGCTTCATCATCCCACTCTTCTCTAACCTCATTATAATCATTTGTTTCATATAATTTGTTATATGCCTTTTCTAACACTTCATCAAATCTATAATCGTTAAAGCTAATTGATTCTTTTACTTTTTTAAATGATAATTTATACTCATCTTTTATAGTAATATCTATTTCAGAATCTAATGTTGTTGGAACATTTAATCTCTTTACATCATCTTCTGTAATGTTTTTATCGATATTTTCGTGATATATTACTTTATTAACTTCTTTATATGAACAATTAAATTTATTTTCTACAAAGAATTGTAACATTCCTGTATTAGGTAGTTTGTCACTTTCAAGATTTTCTTTTTCAAAATTAATTTGAGCTAACAAAATTAATTTATCTCCGTTTTTATCAACTGGATAATCTTTAGATAAATCCCAATATGGAATTCCTCCAAATTTACTATCAAATATTGATGTTTTTTCTTTTATAAGTTCGATACAATAGCTATCTCTTGCTGTATATCTTTTTACTGCACTAACTACTTTTTCTAGTTTCTCTTTATCAAAGTTATTTAACTCTTTTGACTCACTTTCATTATTCAAATTAGGTTTAACATCCAGATTTATTGGATTATTTATTTTTTGATTTTCGTTATTTAATTTATTTTTTTGTTCTAACTCCTTCTTTTCCAATTTTTTATTCTTAAATATTCCTACTATACAAATTATAATAAATACTATTCCAAATACCAATTTTATTATTGAGTTTTTAACATATTTAGTATCTATACATTTAATTTTATCTTTATCTGCTAGATTACCTGTCAATTTAATATATACTTGACTTTCTATTTCATGTTCATTTATTTGCATAGCTAAACCTTTGATTTCAACATCACCATTCTTAGCTTTTCCGCTTGATTTAAAGTTTTTTTCAAACCAACTTTTTTCTGCTTTTACCACATATAAGTTGTTATTTTTATCGTGTACTTTATAATAATAATCTTTTCCTACTGGAATCATATCAGCAATTCGATGTTCGATTACTATTAATTCTTCTGCTTGACTTATTTTTAAATTATATACGTCTTTTGTATTACATAGATCACTTATACTCCAAATACAATTTATGGCCAATATTACTATAAAAATTGATATAATTATCGTTCTTGCTTTATTACTCATCTTACATTCCTCCTTCTTAAATTTTATTTATATTAATGTAAATGCTAACACTATACCATAAATCATTACAGCAAAAATTACCAGCACAAATGTAATTAAAACTATCTGACTTAATTTACTTGAAAGTATTTTTTCATTGATAGCATTACGTGATTCATTCTTTGCCTGTATCTGTTGTGGATTATTTAAATAATTTTCATAAATTTCATCTAAATACTTAGAAACCGCTTGTAAGTCTTGTCGATTATAATTCTTAGTATACATTTTATGACCTGTAATTTTTTCAAAATCCTCAACATACTTATGATACGCATAAGATGTAAATCTTTTTCCTTCTTCATTCAAGTCATCATCCAAAAACTTTGCATCACAGTATTCCATTAAATATTGTAATCCATTAATGTTTGAATTTAAAACATCTTGAATATCTTCAGCACTATGAACGTCAGGATTTGCCCATCCTTTGTTAAACGCCCACTCAATATAATATCCAATATGTGCACCAGCTCTTTCCCAATGTTCATCATCTAAAACAGCATCAGTAACCCCATCCCAATGCCAATCAATCCTATCTATTGCCATATTCGTTCCTCCTTAACATATATATTTTTTTATTTATATTCCATATTTTTTAGGCTTATCCATTTAATTTACAACTTATATTATCTCCATTAACAGTATTAACAATTATCTCGTGACCACCAAGTAGACCTATACCATATTCATCGTCTTCGCCATATAAATCTCCCGCAAACGAAATTGAAGTATTATCTTCTGAATATCCTTCTTTTTTATTTTCAGCTTGAGGCCAAATACTAATTCTAATTCTCGAAAAATGATTTTCTATATAATCTCTTGATATCTCATTTCCGTTTTCATCCTTCTCTTCCCATGATTTACACATTTCGTATGTAAAGTTATATAATGTTACTAAAATTCTTCCTTTTATTTCAATTATTTTTTCAATAGCTTTAATATACAACTGTATTAAATTTTCATCTTCAAATGTATCCTTTACACCTATAATTTCAAATTTTTTTGAGTCTAAAGCTTTACATTTTATTTCAATTTCATCCTTTATATAATAAAATTTTATATCACCATATTTTTCATGTTTAAAGATATAATAAGGTTTTCCAGTCTCTTCTTTGTTTTCTGTATCCGTTCTTTCAGAATAGAATTTATTTTCTATATAACTAGGAATTTCATCATTCCAAATAATCTCTTTGCAGTTTGCCGTAAATAATTCATTATCAATATTCAAAAGTCTTTTCACCTTTTGTATATGGACTATATTGCTTTCCTTAACTCCAAAATTCAAGTTTTCTTCATCTTCATTAAATATAACTATAAGCTTATATCCATAAAAATAAATGTTGCTCTTATTTCCGTTAAACTTATAATTCTCAAATTTTTCAGTCATCATAGTATTATAAACATTTAAAATATAATCTCTTAATTCTTTTGAATATTTTTTAGTAAAAACTTGATATTCCATTTCTTTGTTACTTAACACATTTACTAGAGGTTCAACTAATTTTTTTATTTCATTATCATTTATATTGCTTATCTGATTTTTCATTTGAACATATGTTAAAAATGAATGTGAATTAGCAATTTTTTCTAAGCTATCTTTGTTTAAATCATTTATAATTTCTATCAATTTCTTATTATCTAATATCTCATATTTATTAATCAAATAATCTACAAGACATCTTATTGTATAATTATTTTCGTCTTTTATGCTATCTAATATAGCTCGAATAAAATCTGTTTTAGCTCTGTTCTTTACCTCTGAATTAGTGTTAATCATATTTTTACCATATAATTTTAAATAGTATATTGGTTTTAGTTTTGTATCATTTTTAAATGACTCATCTAATGCACAAAAATTATTCCATTTATCCATCTCGTTGGTTGAATTGACATGTGCACTTTCTTTATTAATTTCAGTCTTTTGCTTATTGAATATATCAAGGAATCCCATAAAATACTCTCCTCTCATGTTAATATATATCAAATAAATTGTATCATAATTATCCAGATAAAAACAATACTTCAATAGGTTTTATCTAACATTTTTTATGGAAACACTCCCTATTTTTTTAATAATTCAATTACATCAGCAAATCCATTTCTATAATACTTTTCATTCTAGTAAATACAAAAAATCGTCGAACTTTTATGTTCGACGATTTTTACTATGGCTCCTCGTGTTGGACTCGAACCAACGACCTATCGGTTAACAGCCGAGCGCTCTACCAACTGAGCTAACGAGGAATATATAAAATCTGGCGACAACCTATCTTCTCAGCAGGGTAACCCGCAAATATTGTTGGCACATTGGAGCTTGACTTCTGTGTTCGGGATGGGAACAGGTATTACCTCCATGTCATAATCACCAGAAAAGTTTTGTATACTTCCAAAACTTAACTCTTTGGATAATATATCATATTAAGTATTTTTTGTAAATACTTTTATAATATTTTTTCCAAAAATTTAAATTTTATTCAGCACACTCAAAAATATATAGATAAATTTCAAGGCAATCTAGTTACCTTCTTTTT
>CAMOWA010000061.1 GCA_946628005.1 uncultured Caryophanales bacterium | reverse complement strand
TAAAAGAATTAACATCTTAAATGAGTAGTTATAATTAATAGAAATTAATAATTAATAAACGACTAGAATTATCTAGTTTTTTTTAGGAAATATATTGACATAATATCAAAAAAAGATGCAAGAATAAAAAGATAATAGCTTTAATAGTAGCAAAAAAATATTCTTGGTTTAGCCATATAGCAGCTGTAGTATCAGGAGACAATACATCTAATGAATAGTGTGAAAAAGTAGAGGATGAAAAATACAATAGATAATAAATATAATTAACTAGTAATTCTTATATTAGTAATGAGTTTTATATTTTAAAATGATTATGATATAATTAAAAAGAATATAAAATTACAAGGAGATTAAAAAATGCCAATTATTAAAAAAATAATATCAAAATATAAATATCATATATTTTGCTTAATAGTAGCATTTTCAATGCTGTTATTTACTAGTAAGAATTCATTTTTATATCCATTTAATGATTGGTGCGATGTAAATGCTTTTTTTACTGTAGGAAAAAGTATTATTCATGGCTTAGTTCCATATAAAGATTTATTTGAGCAAAAAGGACCTCTTTTATACTTTTTATTTAGTTTAGGATATTTAATAAGTAATAAAACATTTTATGGAGTATTTCTACTAGAAATAGGTTTTTTTTCAGTTTATTTATATTATAATCATAAAATAATAAAATTATTTTTAGAAGAAAACTACTCATTTATTATATTACCAATCTTAACACTTATTACTACAACATCCCCATCTTTTGTACAAGGAGGATCGTGCGAAGAATTTTGTCTTCCATTATTTAGTGTTTCGTTATATTACTTTTTAAAACACTTTATTATTGATAATCTTACTAAAAAAGAAATAATAATAAATGGTATTATAGCAGGATTAATATTTTTAACAAAATATACGTTACTAGGATTTTGGATAGGATTTATTTTATTAATAATTATTGATTTTATAAAGAAAAAAGATTGGAAGAATATAATCTTATACTGTATTGATTTTTTATCAGGGTTTATGATTCCAATAATATTTATAATAACATATTTTTATATAGTAGGAGGATTAAAAGATTTTATTTTGGACTATTTTATCATAAATATAACAGCATATGGACCAAGTAAAATTACTCTAAAAAATTTATTATTTACATTTTGGTATTTATTATTTAAAAGTGGAATTATATTTTGTTTAGGAATTTTATTAACTCCTGTACTTATTTTTTCTATAAAAAATATGAAGAAAAAATTAAAAGTAAATGTATTAATTCTATTTCTTATAACTTTATTTTTTATTATAATAAGTTTAAAAATATATAATTATTATATATTACCGATTTCCATATTTTTACCAATCAGTATAATTGGATTTATATTTTTAATTAACAAAAATACTTATCAAATAAAAAATAACATATATATAATTATTTATATAATATGTATTATTATGGGAATTTATAATACTAATTATAAAGAAGATATGTTTAAATCAAAAAAAGAAATATTTCAATATAAATATGCAAATTATATAAATAAATATAAAAATCCAACATTGTTAAATATGGGATATTTAGATGTAGGAGTATATACTTTGAGTGGAATAGTACCTAAAACAAAGTACTTTGAACAACAAAATATTAGTTATGAGAGATTTAAAGATAATGTAGATGAATTAAATAAGTACGCAAATAATAAAGAAATAAAATTTATTGTATATTGTGCCGATATAGATAATAAAACTATTCCTAAATCAATTACTAATAATTATAATTTAATTTATGAAGATGAGTATATATATGAAAAACAAATGGTAAGACTATATCAATTAAAAGAACTATCATTAAAATAGATTAGACATTAATTCAACATAAGATATAGTTTTTGTAGAATAATCTATTTTGTAAATAATAAAAAATAAACTTAAAGATTTAAAGGTAAATACAAACAGTATAACAATACAAGAAAAAACTGTAGGATAGGAAGAAAAGATGATTAATTGGTTAACAGCCCATGGTTATCATAGTGGTAATAGTGAAATAGCACTAAAAGAATGTTTAACTTCTCGTTATAAAAGAGAAGATTTTATCTTAACAGATAAGTTAACAGAACCATATTTTAGAAAAGAAGAAGGAAAAATTAAACATATAGGAATATCATTTCATGATACAGCAGATATCCTCGATATGATTTTAGAAAAACATCCAGAAATAGAAATAGTACAAATTCAATTCAATTATGCTGACTATGATAACGCAGGTGTGCAAAGTAAAAAAATATATGAAGTATGTCGTAAGTACAATAAGAGGGCCTTAATAATGGAACCAGCAAAAGGTGGAGGATTAGTAAGATTACCAGATGTAAGCCTAGATGGCTTTGCTAAATGGAATCCAAACTTTGATTCACAAAAATAAATAGAGAAATCTATTTATTTTTTAATACTTGATTTACTATTTATTATTTCATATGAGACAATTTTCTCTTTTAAAAGAATATATATAATCTCTTCTAAATAAATATTATTATGTAATAACATCTCATCAATAAATTTATTATTTTTCAAGACTAAGCTAAAAAGCATTGAGTCACCATTTTCCAACTCATATTTCTTGAAATCATTCAAAATAGCTTCAAATGTTTTATATTGATAAGAAGAAATAGTATTTGGACAATATATTATTACATCTTCACCTTCTATTTGAATAATTAAGTAACCATTATCTTTTCCATAAATAGAAACAGGAAATGGATGATAATTAACTAAGTTAACATCTTCCTCAGAAAGACCAAACATGATTAAAGAATCCCCAATAGCTATTGCATGACTAATCCAATTACCTGAAATTATCTCTGTACTATTATTTATCTTTAATTCACCAGTACAGTTATCTAAATTAATCATAATATAATCACCATTAGGAGCAATAACAAAGCTGCCTTTTAAAAATCTATATATATGTTTCTTACCTTTAGGAGATGATATAGAATCAACTATATCTTTATCTCTGTATTCTTTAGAATCTATTTGCTCCAAAACATTCTCTAAAGTTTCAATAACAAAAGCTCCAGTAGCATTAATACCTATTTTTTTTATAATCATTTTAATAAAACTATATAGTTTCTTTCTATCTTCATCATTACCATACATTAAAGTATCCTTAATTAAATTACTATTAAATATCTTATTAATAAATATGAAATGTTGATTATCATCTAATTCAATATACTTTAATTGTGAAAATAAATAATCAATATCTAAATATTTTAATATTTTATTCATAAAAGTATCATTATTTGTCAATTCACTTACAACTTCTTGATATAAACTACATTGTTTATTTTGCATATCAAGAACAGATATAAGTACAGGAAAACCAAAAATTTTTAAACAATTGTCATTTTCATTTTTATCAAACAATAATTCTTTTACAATAACACTATCTTCATCATAATTATCTTCTATATCAATTAAATCAAAAATGTATTGCTTATCCTCCTTATTATCTATACTATCTGCATAACTATTATTCAAAATAAAATTTCTTTTTAATGTATAAACAAAATGAGTATCTTTCGATATAAGTGATAATTTATGAATTATTTGAAAAAGTTTATATTTATTAGTTATAGATTTAATTTTATCATCATTTAACATAAAGGAGTTTACTATTCTATCAAGCAATAAGTAATCTACTTTATTATTTATATGAAAATCAATAACAAGTGATATTAAATAATTACTATCCATATTATTTAATATTTTATCTATAAAAGAATTATCATTTATTATTTTTTGTTCTACTTCCTTATATAGTTTATCTTGTTTATTTGTCATATTAAGAACAGAAAAAAGAGCAGAGAGTCCAAATATTTTTAAACAATTATCTTCTTGAGATTTCTGAAATAATAATTCTCTAATAGCATTTTTGTTTTCTTCGTCATTATCATCTAACTCAAAATAATCAAAAATATATTTAGCTTCATTAATATTATTATTTCCAATCACTTCGGCAAACTCATCATTCAAAATCACTTTTTTAATAAGAGTTTTAATAATAAAAGAAGAATCATCTCTTCTAATTAATATATTCATTAATTGTAAAATAGAGTAATCTTGTAATAATTGTTTTAATTTATTATCATCAAATATAATACTATCTAAATTTTCATTATTCATAATATTTCACTCCAAATATTTTTTCATAAAAATCATATCCACATAAAATAATATATATAATTAATTATATCAAATATTTCTTTAAATAAATAAAAAAGTAATAACAAGATTTACTATTATCAGTTAAACAATACTAATCAATATTTGGTATTAGCAAGTTCTTAAATTTTACCATCATCTTCAATATAGGAAAATGAATTATATACATTTCATATTTAATGTTATGTTTATCAAGTAATTTAGAGTAATATTCATGACCATTAATCTAAATTTGAACATGATATGGAAATCAAGCTTGAATTTTTAGATACATAAAACGAAATTCTTCATCATTATAATAAAAATAATAATGCTTAGATTTTTTGGGTCTAAAAGAAATAATTTAGTAAATAACCATTAATTATCATCCTATCAAAAGTATCAAAAACACCATTGATTTTTTCTATGTTTTGTTCTAATATATTCATTGCAAACATCCTGAGTAGCCGTGAAGTCTAAACAGGGATAAAGGAAAATCCTGAGGTTCCGATATTTAGTAGCATAGACTGCATTACGGCCAAGACCGTTTATATTTGAGTGTGACTTAGATCACGTAATAATTATTATACTTTTTAGCAGACTATTTCAAGAAGTTTGCTTTTCATTTTAGTTTTAGGTTAGGTTGCGGACAAGGCCTACCGTATGTTATAATATGACCTAAAAAAGGGGGATTATATAAAATGGGAAAAGGCTCTAATAATTTTATAAAAGATATTCTGCCATTATTACACATAGGAGATATCATTTATGCTTATCGTTATGATAATGAAAAAGAAAAGAACTTAATGAGACAAGGACATGATTCAGGACCTTATGTCGTTATAGGATTTGATAATAAAAAAGTAATTGGAGCTCCTCTAACTAGTTCTGAAAACGAAAGAAAATCAATTCAAGTAGCGAATGATATGAAACTATTCAGTCGTAATAAAAACTCCTATATGTCATTATCTAAAATAAAAACAATAGACTCAAAGTCATTCATTAATATGGCTCATAAAAGATTAAATAATGATGATTTAAAAAAGATTAAGAAAATAATAAATTTTAATCATATTCATTACTCTGATAGAGGTAAAAAGAAATCTCTAACTAGAAAATTTAATTTATATTTTGAAGAAGGAGATATGGCTTTTATAAAAAGTGATATTGGACTGATAGGTATTGTATTATCTAAAATGAAAGATAATAAATATGTACTAGTACCATCAAATGGATATAAAAGAAATACTAATTATATAAATTTATCTCAAATTAAAATAGATTATTCAAATACCAAAGAAGTAGAAGAAGACTCTCTACATTATTTAAATACACTAAATAGACAACAATTTAGCATAATAAAGAAAAATTATTATCAGTATTTAAAAGATAGTATAGAATCTAATAAAAAAGAAATAAATAAGAATAAAACAGGAACAGTAATTAATATAAAAAATAATGAAGAAGAAAAATATTTAATTGTAGATGAAAAGAAAGATACCTATGTAATTGTTTCATTACATGATCTAATTCTAAATAACAATCTAAAGTATAAAGAAATATCAAGAAATAGTATCATTCCAGTAAAAGACTTAACTATAAAAGAATTAAATACAATAAAAAAAGTATTAGAGCAAATATCAATTTCCAATAAGAAAAAATCACGTTATAAAAAAATAAAATAGTCGAATGATAATTGAATAATAAAAAATGATATAAAATAACTAAAAAAACGAAGTAGTGATAGAATGAATATATTTGATTTATTATTTTTTAAGAAAAAACAAACTACTATTGAAGAAAAATTATACAAGCAAAAAAAGAGATAGAAGAAAATGGTAAAATGATTGATAGGAAGATAAATGAGTACAATAATACTCAAATATATAAAATACGATATACTGATATAAGCAAACTAGATTTCGAAGCAATTTCTATAAGGTATTTACCTTATCAAGAATCAAGTCTAGATCCAACATTAGAAATAAGTAAAGAAATAGATAGATATTTAATAGTAGATAAACTTCCAAAAGAAAAGAAAAAGAAACTATAATATAAGTATAAGGAGATTACTATGAATAAAGAAGCAAATCTATATTTATTATTTGATATGCTAGGAGATATAAAAAGAAGTGGACCTATTCAGTGGAAGATAGATCGATTTCGTACATCAGATATAAAAGACCATATATTAGATTTAATAGTAATAACCAAGTTATTAAAACCATATTTACCAGCTTATATTAATACAGATAAAATGATCGATTATGCAATTATTCATGATCTTACTGAAGTAATTACCGGGGATATAACTACTTTTGAAGGAATAACAAAAGAAGAGAAAAAAAGAGTAGAAAAGCTTGCTAGAGAATACTTAATTAGTGAATATCAAAGCATGTTAAATATTAATACTCTTTTAGATGATTTTGAAAACTCCAAAGACATTGAAGCAAAAACTCTACATATGATTGATAAAGTACATTCTAGTATAGAATTCTTAAAATATGATAATGAAAAAAAAGTAGATATGGATAATCCAGAAATAATAGAATGTTTAAGAGAAAATAAAGAAGTAGTAGAATTAAAAAAACAAGGACTATCTTTAGGAGAAATATTTTATGTTTGGCATTTAAAAAGTGTTAATTTTACAGATGCAGAAATAATTAAATATAATATTTCAAAAGAAGACGCCGATAGAATAACTTCTTCTATAAAAGAATTTATGGAATCTATATTTGAAAAGTCCAAAAATATACATAAAATAAAAGAAGACTTTCCAGAGGAAGCTACTATATATAGAGATATAAATGAAAAACCTAAAATTAAAATACATAAGTAAACGATATATTTTATATTAAAGAAGGTACAATATGTTTGATTTAGATTTAATAGAAGACGATTGGAAGAAAAATTCTTTTCAGTTAACTGATGAAGAAGTATTTGAAATATATAAAAGTGAAGGAGTTACCAAAAAAGACTATGAAATGAAGAAAGAATAGATACTAAGCTCTTATAAAAAGATATCTCCAGAAGAGAGATTACTAATAAGTATTTTTGGAGATGAAAAAGAAAAAAAAGAACTAGATGAAATAGATAGAGAAAAATATGAAAAAGTAAAAGAAATATCTCTACGGCTAAGTTATTCTTCTCAAATGAAAGTAGTGGAAGGAACGTTAGATGTAGTATTTGACTCAACTAGATGCTGGTATGAAATGTTAAATAAAAGTATTCCAATGGAAGAAATATATAATTTATCCATTGATTCCTTAATGAATGCCGCTAAATATTGTATCCATTTTTCTACAAAAATGTGTTTCCGTTCATATGCTTATGAATTTATTAAGAGAAATATGATTTCTTTAGTCGCAAGAAAAGAACGCATTTCATATAAAAACGCTTATTGTATTATCTACAACAAATTTACAAAATATTATGAAGAAGAGAATAGATTATTATATAATGTATATGAACTAAGTTATGACTATACAAAAGAAATTTCATATAAGCCATCTTCTATATATGAAATGATAAGAAAAGAAATATACGAAGAAAACTATATAAAAAATATATCCTCAGGTGAATTTATGAAAGACTATAATAACTCAATAAATAATCTAGATAACATGGAAAAAATGGTTATAGAACTTTTATATGACAAAGATGGATTTAAAGGATTAACATATAAAGAAGCTAGTGACTATTTAGGTATTCCTATTAATGATATATCTAATTTAAAAAGAAAAGTAATAAGAAAATTAAAAAATAATAGTAAATTTAATAAATATAAATAGGAGAAAAATGGAGATAATTAATATTAAGGAAAAAGACAATTTTTTAGATGAGTACATAATGCTATGTAATGAAGAATGGGGAAGCAAAAAAACAAAAGAAGAATTAAAAAAATATATAGAAGATAAGAAGAAAAAAATTCATTCAAATGATAAAGTAATAACTGTTCTAGCCTTAATAAATAATAAAAAAATGTTAGGCTTTATTTCCTTATTTAAATATGATGGAGAAAAAAGAAAAGATTTAACTCCTTGGTATGCAACAATGTATGTAAAAGAAGAATATCGAAAGAGAGGATACTCTAAATTATTAAATAATGCAATATTAAAAGAAGCAAAAACTCTAGGATACAAAAAAGTCTACTTAAAAACAACTCTTAATAATTATTATGAAAAATTTAATGCTCAGTATTTTGATTCTTTAGAAAAAAAAGAAAAAATATATTATATAGAGATTGATTAATATAATAAAGAAATGACATATTATTTGTTATTATTATAAAAATTTGGTACAATATTATTAGGTGAAAAAAATGTATAATAAACAAGTATATTTATATGCAGAATATATAATTAATAACACACTAAAAAGACAATTATTACCAAGCAATATACTCTCTGATTTAGTATATGAGGATGGAATGACTTCAGTAACTATAAAAAAATGTATAAAAGTTGATGATAAATATATAGATTGTACAAGTACTTCAGAAACTTATTCAATAGGAGTCCCAATAACTGCAGAAGAATATATTGAAATGTATGAAAAGTCTGATCCTAGAATTAATAAAGATGAGGGTACTTATCAATCATTAAAAGAGATGGGAAATAGACATAAATACATAATTTTTCCAAATAAGGAAATAGGTTTTCAATATCATTCTCAAACAATAAATCCTAAAAACGATAAAGAACTTATATTAATAGATGATAATAGTTTAATAAAAGGAAAAAACTATTGGTATATAAAACTCATTAAAGATAACCAAGTAAGGTATGAAAGAACATTCTTAGGAGATAAAAAATATAGAGGACAAAATTGTGACTCTTATTCATTTGCATTAGTGTGTGAATATGAAATGAATAATGAAAAGAAAAGAGCAATATTATTAGAAGAATCAAAAACATACCTTCCAAGTAACTACAATAATTCTAAAGTAGATTCCATCATAGATAAAGCAAAAAACTTAGTTTCAAATGAATACAAATTTGAAGGATTTAGTGGAGTAAGTCCATTATATAAATACAATACCGAAGATAGTGCATCTGTATTTAATAGGCATAATGATAAAATAATGGGACAAAATGTTATTACTATTACTGGTAGTGGAGACGCTATTCTAGATTTGTTTATGAATGGTGCAGAAAAAATAATATCATTTGACTCTAATGAATTAACACAATACTGGGCAGAATTGAAGTTTATCGCAGCTAAATACTTAAGTTATGATGATTTTTTAAAATTAATAAACAATTTTGACCAAGATTTATATAATAAGATTAGTCAATACCTAACTAAAAATACCAAAAAGTTTTGGGATGAAACAATTCTTTTCTCAAATACCATAAATACAGACCTAAATAGTGATAGTAGTCTATTATTTTATAAATCGTCTATCTTTTCATCAAATTGTACTTATAAAAATCCAGTAGGATACTGCAATAAAGATAATTATTCTAGGATGCAAGAATCTCTAAAAAATAAATCAATAGATGATATTCAATTTATTACATGTGACATTTATGATTTACCGAACAAAGTAGATTTAAGAAATTATTCATATGCATATTTTTCAAATGTTTTAGATTTTATTTGTGGAGTAGATAAGTATGTTATTAATCAAAATAAATTAGAAGAATTTAAACAATTTATACAAACTCAAATAATACCTTCCATGAAAGAAAATTCTAATATAGATTTATGTTATTTAAGTAGTTCATGGCATATGGGATTGGATGATTCACAATATGAAAGTATATATAAAAGAGATGATGGATTTATAAGAGAAGATTTATATAATAAAGATTCTATATTATCCTATCAATCAGAATTAAAAAAGAAAAAAATAGTAAAATAAAAAAGAAAGAAGGAATAATATGATTAAACTAAATCAATATTAGAAAACAAAGAAAAAAATATATAGAGATTGTTAAAGTATTAGAGAATAGTTACTCTAATATTTTTTTATTTATAAGGAAAGTGCGTTTTTTCAGACTATTG
>CAMOWA010000060.1 GCA_946628005.1 uncultured Caryophanales bacterium | reverse complement strand
AGAAGGAAGAGAAGAAGGAATAAAATCTTCCGCAATAAATCTATTAAAAAATGGAGCGAGTCTTGAACTAATATCTAAATCATTAGGATACACCATAGATGAACTAGAAGAAATGAAGAAAGAAATAAATAATTATTAGTAGAAATAATAAAAAAATTGAGATTAAACCTCAATTCTTTTAGGTTATTTAGTAATATTTTTAATATTTTTTTCTAGCCAAAAAAGCCATAAATTGAGGAATTTCGCTATACCTAATATAATAACGCTTCATCAATATTTTTACATTCCTCAATACATTTTGATTCTTTAAAATTTTCTACAAAAAATCCATTATTAATCAATAATTCAAAATAATATGAAGGAGGAGCAATAAACTCTTCTAGTACTTGATCATCTTTAAAAATATTAATTTGTTTTTTATGAGAAAGATAACCTCCTAGTAAATTAATGCCATCTCCTCCCTCAAAACCAATTACATGATAAAGTTTGTTATTATAATTAATTTCTTCAGTAGAAAATCTCATAGGATGACTTGCTGAAAACAATACTACACCATCATTTTTTAATACTTTATACATTTCTTTAAATACTTTGTCTTTATCTTTTACATGAGTAATTGCTAAACTACTATATATAAAATCAAATTCATTACTAGAAAACGGTAAAGATAACATATTTCCAACATAAAATTCATAATTAGGATAACTTTTTTTAGCAATTTCAATTGATTTTTCAGATAAATCAATACCGATAATTTTTTTAGGCTTATACTTACTTAATAGTTCACATTCTTCAGCAGTACCACATCCTACTAATAAAATACTTTTTCCTTCTATATTAGGTAGCATTGACTCCATCATCGGTTTCTCAGAAAACCTTAAAGATTTCATTAACCCATGAGTAACTTTATAATGTCTCTTCTCTGCAAATGAATCATAATCATTTACTTTATTATTCATTAAGCGTGTTCCTCCTTAAATGATATTTTTTAGTTATTATACTACAATGGATTAATTAGTTGCAATAAAAATGAAAATATGGTAATATAATTAAAATTTCATGGGGGATTAAATATGAATTTATTTAAGGAAATTATTTATGATATAAAAAGAAATTATGTAAAAAATTATCTTACAGATAATCTTGGAGAAGTTGTTGAAGACAATGAAAAAATAACTTGTTATGTTAAAAAATGGAAAGTTAAAAAACAACATTATCATTATAATATTAATTGTTACGGAATAGGAAAAGATGAAGAACGAAAGAAAACTGCCAAACAATATAAGTTGGATAAACCAATTTGTTATGTTATTGATAATCTTGAATTTAAGAATGATGAAGTATGTATATTTGGTTATGATGATTGTGAAGTCATTATTAAAAATTGTAATTTTGGACTAAATTTATGGGTTCACGTTAATGGGACATGTACACTAGATAACACACATATACAAACCTTCTCTTATTTATCAATTAGTGCAGATAATTTAATAATAAAAAATATGAGTAGAGAAAATATAAAAGTAACAGATTATGAATCAAAGATAAATTTTGGTGGAAATAATAAGATTGATGTAATAGATTCTAACATAGGTAATAAAGAACGGGATATTAACGTGTTTTTTGGGGCAAACAACGAATTAAATTTTGTTAATTCAGATATTGTTGGTAAAGCAATTAAATGTGAATCAAAAAGAATTACGATGGACGAAAAAAGTTCACTAACTGCAACTAATGAAGTAGTTATAAAAGGAAAAGATTTTAAACAAATGAGTATTAATGCTCCGACAAAAGTATTAAACGGAGAAAAAATTCAGACAAAAAACGAAGCAGTTGTTATAAAAAATACAACTAATCCATTATCAGTAAAAAGACTTGAATTAGTAAATTTATTAAAAAAAATAAAAGAAGAATGTGATAACCTTAATTCAGAAAAATTATCGAGAATCGAAAAAGAAATTATCACTAAACCTATTGGTAAAATTTTAATAAAATAAAAATATAATCATTTAAAAAATAACTAACTTGTGAGAATAGATAAAATAAAAGATCAAAGGGGAATATTAGATGGAAAAACACGATTTTAATGATATTTTAGTTACAGATACAAAGTATTATATTCCAAATACACTTTGTGGAAATTATGTAGATAGGAAACACCTTACTGTAGAAGATTTAATAGGTCCAAATTATGAAAAAATTTATAAGTATTCAAAAGCATACACAAGAAAACAACTAGAAGTATTAGTAACAATGTTAAGACATGAATATTTAGGTGAAAAATTACCAGATAATAAGATAAAGCAATTAGATTATTATTTATCATTTGAACAAAGAGAATATATATATAAATACAATTTTTATAAAGAAAATTCCTATAATGTTTTTACCAGTTGGGGAGCAATAGCAATATACAAAGATAGTAAAAAAGATTATTTACACTTAACTGATTACTTTAGTTGTTTATCTAATAATATAAATCCGTTATTTAAAATGTTTTGTAAAGAAGAAGTATTTGACAAAAATTTAGGGGTAGTGTCTAATGTTAAATTAATTGATTTTTTTAAATGGGACAAATTAAAAGAAGAAAAGTACTTATATCCTTATGCTAAAGCATATATAGATGCATATAATTTAAATGTAGAAGATATAACTAATATTGAAAAAAAATATATTTCTTTAATAGAACAATTAGAAGATACAAAAAATACATTAATAAAGCTATATAAAAATAGAGGACTATTGCCTGAAGGTAATGAAGAAGACTTAGATATAAAGGAAATTATAAAGAAAAGGAAAGGTATATAAGAAATAATTATATAAGGTGGAAAATATGGAAAAACAAGAAATAAGAAAAAAAATAGAAGTATTGAGACAGAAGAAAAATCAATTAAAAACATATATAAGGGAATTGAAAAAAAGCGGTTATCCAGCTGGAAATTATTCTAAAGTTTTAACTGAACTGACTAGATTTATTAAAGTATTAGAAGACTTTGTAAATAATACAAATAAAGAAGACACTTATTTACATGAGAATACAATAAATATTCTATCAAATGAATACGAAATATTACTGAACACAGTATTGAATTTAAAAGAAATAAACGAGTTGAGTATTGATACTATTATTAATAAATTATCAATCAGTGAAAGGGAAAAAGAAAAAATTAGAAATATTTTATATAATTTACTATATGAAGATAATACTACTGAGTTGAAAGAAATTATATCATTACTTAGTAATGAAGAAGTAATAGCAAAACTTTTACTTTATAATAATATATCTAATGAAGATCACAAAAATGAGTGTGAGATATTTATGAATTCATATTATGTATCAGGTATAATTAATAACGAAAAAGTTAAATTATTAGATAAAATAAATTATACTGCTCAATTATTAATAAATAGTGAGAAAAATAATTATGATGAAAATAAACTAAAAAAGAAACTTTTAGCTTTAGTTGCATTTCCAACTATCATAGATAGTTCAAAAGAAGAATTTATAGAAAAATATTATAATATTTTTTTAAGCATAAAAAGATATAACACTCCAGTATTTGATGATCCTCGATTTTTATCAGATATTGTAGAAGGCCCAGTATTAGAAGAAGGAGAATCCGATTATTACTCATCATTATTTAGATTATATATGAATGGAGATTGCGAAGGATATTTAGATAAAATAACAAGAGAGAATTTAATAGTACATAGAAATAACCAAAATCAATTTATCTGGTCTATGAGACTTTCTACTGATGAAAATTCAGTTCGATATTACATAAACAATGAAGAAGTATCTGTTGAAGATATAAAAGATCCATCAGCTTATTTAGAAGAAAAAAGAAAAAGAAAAAGTATAAAAAAATAGAAAGAAAAAAGACATTTCTTTCTATTTTTTTTTCTATGTTTAGTAGCAATAAAATATTTACAAAATTAGTTAAAAGAATTATAATATGTAACAATTGAGGTGGATGAGATATGAATAAAAATATTAATGATTTAACAAATAAACAATTAACTTGGATAATACAAAATTATCTATCCAACAAAGATTATTATTTATTAAAATATTTATTTGATTTATTAACTAGTGAAAATATTAAGTCAAAAGATATAAAAAAGAAATTAGAAGAATCTTTTGAACATGCAAAAGAAAGTGAGAATGACTTTGCTTATAAATATATAGACTGTCTAAGTAATAAAATTAATAATGATAAAATAAATGAACTAAAAAATTATAAAGATTATTATAGTATTATTTATCAATTATTAGTAACATGTGATAAGAATAATATTTTTGATGTAGAAAAAAAACAGGAATTAATAAAAATAACAATGGATGAATTAAAACTAAGAAAAGAGTTTTTTGATATGTTTTTCACTCCATATAAAGGAGTCTCTAATTTAGAAGAATTAATACAAGATGATTTAACACTATTTATATATAATAATAAAACTAAATTTAATGATAATAATATAATAGAAAAATATAAAACATATTTACAGGAAATAGGAAGAATAAATTATGCATCTTATATACTTAATTTTAATTCATCAGATATTATAAGTAATGATTTTTATAATATTTTAACTTTCTATCCATTTAAGCCTTATGTAGAAGGCGACTTACAAACATATTTTTTATCATTAATAATGGATTGGTTTATTCCAAATAAAGCAATAGACTCTTTGCCTACCTATGATGTTATTTTAAATATAGATGATGAAGTATCTAGACATAATGATGAATTATTAAAATACACAATAGAAGAAAAAACGGTAGAACATGTAAGAAAAACATATAATAGACTATGTAGATATAGAGAAAATAATGAATTATTATCAACTATAGGATTAGAAGAATTTTATCAAAATAAAAACAATTCTTTTAAATTAGAATTGTTTGAAAATCAAATGAAAACATCATTAAAAAATAATGATATGTTACGACTAGGACAATTTAGATGTGAACAAATATCTACAGAAATGAAAAAAAAGATACAAGATATTTGGGATACTATAATAAATGATAAAATATATCCATTATTTTCATACTGGTTAAATGATTTTGATGAGTTATTTAAAGAAATTTATAATAAAAATAAATTAGAATTTAAAAAAATTATAAAAGACTACGTTAATTTTGATATAGATACTGAAGAAGATGTATATAAAAAGTTAGAACAAACTCCAGCAAAAACTACTTATAAAGTTTTATGTGAAAATGAACAAAAACTGTATAAGTCTATTGATAAATATAAAATGCATGAACTACCTTTAAATAATCAAAGGGAAAAAGAAGTAGCTTGTTATTATCTAAGCTATTTATTATCTGGAATTACAAATACTAATACCAATGATATTTTACAAAAAGTTATACATCAATTTAGAGATGTAGAGACTATTAGAATAAAAAATATTATTGAAACTATGAATGATAAAAGTGAACAAGTATATAATAATTATCACAAAAAATTTAATAATATACCTATTGATACTGATACACAAATAAATAACTTTTCTTATACTAAATTATTAGATGATAATTCTTTACTACTATTAGAATTAAAAGTATATATACAAAAGATTAAATTATTTAAATTAGGAAGAACAGATGGTTTATTTGATGATACTAAAATGAATCTTCGAGTTCAGTATGATATTTTTATGAATCTAGATATTGATGACTATTTTAATATTGAACTTGAAGAATTAGATGATATTTTAAATATAGTAGAAAAAGAACAAGAGAAGTATAATTTTTATACAATAATAAAGAACTATTTTCAAATATTAGGAGCAACAAACCAATACTATATAAAAGTAAGAAATCAATTAATAGAATATTTTTATAATGAATACTCTATAATAATGAATAGTTTAGATAAAGATGATGAAGAGTTTATTAATTATTTAACAAATGAAGCATTAAAGTTTATCTATAAAGAAATAAAAAATAAAAATGATATGAATAATCCAGATATTTTAGAAAAGTTTATTAATTATATTTTAAAAGTATATAAATTATATTTTAATAAAGATAATTCAAATAAAACGTTATATAAAAGAAAAAATAGTTAAAATACTATAAGAAGTGGAGTATTATATGAATAAATTCAGTTTTAGTTCAATCATTAATAAACAATTACTAATAGATGAATATAAAAGAATTATTAATGAAGAAGAATTTATAAATGAATATAACAAATTATATCTATTTTATAATGTTGACTCTTCAGTAGATTATAAAACAGATTTTTATGTATTTCCTCATGATATTATTATTAAAAAGAAAAATAAAATAGTAAAAATAATTAATTCTATAAAAGATAATAATGATTTTACTATAGAAGATAAAATAATTAATATAGAAAAATTAAATATTTATATAGAAAAACTAATTCATATTAGAAAAACATTAACAATAAACTTTAAAATAATAGAAAGATTAATAAAAGAAAGAAAAGAAGATAAAAAATATTTAGAAAATGAACTAACAAAATTATTAGAAGAATATGATAAATGTAATAAATCAATAAAAGAATGCACTAATTTATCAAAAAATTATAAAAAAGAAATTAAATGGAAAAATGAAAATTATTTAAATAATTATTATAATTCCTTATTAAAATTAGTAAAAGAACTAAAATTAGAATTAGATTACATAGAAAATGATAGTATAGAAAAAAATATAGCGATATTAGAAATAAAAATAGCTGATTATTTAGAAGATATCGATAATAAAAGTACATATATAGATTATTTAAAAATACAAATGAATTATATAAATAAGTATTGTTATAATTATAGTCCGGATGAGGTTCTTGATTTAATGAATATAATAATATTTAAATATAAATTATTATGTAATAACTCAGAATCTGATGAAGAGTTAGAAGAATTATATAAAAAAATACTAGAAAATAAATATTGTATTTTAGAATGGTATGCCGATTTATGTATAGAGTATCCTCTATCAAAAGACTATAAAAAAGAATTATATTTAAAAGATATAGAAAAATCATATGATTTATTTAAATTATATTACCATTTCTATAGTGATTGGATTAATAATAAAACATTAGAAGTTTTAACTACTTATAAAGATGAAATGTTAAATAATGATATATTTCTAACATTATTGCTATATGAAGATCATTTTTATAAATTGATGATTAAAAACCTATTACGTTACGAACGTGAATTAGAAGTAAATAGAGACTATGAAACGGGTAATAAAATACATGACAAGATAATAGATTATGAAACAATAGTCTTTAATTGGAGAATGAGTTATTTCTATTTAGAAATAAATATTAAAGATTATTTAAAAGATAAATATTTTGAATTTAAAGAAATATGTAGAAATAACTATATTATTATAAATGATATTATGTCTATAGAGACATTTATGTATTTATACTGTAATATATACAATAAGTATAAAGAATTAATTGAACTACATAAATCGATATTTATAATTAGACATGATAATATTGGAGAATCATTATTTAAAGGAATATCATCAGTAGACTTTAATACTAGAGTAGGAAGATTTTTACTTGATTTATATGTAATTAGATATAAAAGTAGAGATAATGAAATAATAATAGATAATGATGTAAAAGAGTTTATATTAAGAGATATATCAAATATAGATTTGCCTGCTAGATTAGTATTTGGTAATAACATAGAAAATATTATTATTGAAAATATAAATTCTAATATATATCATTGTTCGATAGAAGTACCAAGTACAATTAAAAACTTTAGTATAAAAGATAGTAATATAAATAAAGTAATAAAAAAAGATAATGAAAATAATTATACTGATAAAACTTATAAATCACTAATTAAAACAAAGCATAATTATTAATAAAAATAGGAAATTTAGAAAATCAAAAAGAACTAACATAGAAAATTATATATATAATACATTTTATACTGTATCAGAAACTACTCAGCGTAGATTTATAACATTCTTACAAAGATATTGTAGTGATAATACAAAACAATTTGTTAAAACAAAATACTAGCTAAAAAAATAAAAAAATTGGAGTAATATAATGAATAATATAGAAGAGATTTATTATAAATTGATATACAATTATAATGAAAAAGTTGTCCTTGATAGTACTTTTAATGAGAGTTTTAATGAAATTGATTTTCCAATTCAAATTGTTGCTAAAATAGGAATGAAAACTTTAGCTGAATGGGAAATAGATAGAAGACCTAGTGATGAATTACTAGAAGAAAATAATTTAGAATACTTCTCATGTGACTTTAAATCTGCACTTCCAATAATAATAGAAGAAAATTATAAAAAATATGAACAATATTATAGTGAAGAAGAAAAAGAATTATTAAAAAATCTATTACATAAATACTGTAATCTTTCTAATGATAAGCTTAATGATATATTTGGACATAAAGGGATAAATGAATTAGTGGATACCATGATACCTATTAAAGCAACTGAATTTAAAATAATAAATACAAGTAGAAAAAAATATAACCATTATTATATTATATATGATGATAAAGATCAGAGTGAGATAAAGATTGAATATGATGAATTAATTGAAAAACTATATTATTCATCAATAATAAATGGGCAAGCAGGAGAGCTTAATTCATGGAATAGCATTCATGTAGAAAATGAAAATTATCTTTCAATAGATGATTTATATGGAACTAATAGAGAAGATTTAGATAATTTTGGATTGTTGTATTCCACTAATTTAGAAGAATTAGAAGATAGAAAGTATATTATATTTTTAATATCAGATAATATTCCAAGTTTTAAGAATAATATCCTATATTTAGCAGCTATTGAATATCCCGAAAATAGTACTTTAACAATTACTGAGATAATAGAAAATTATATATATGATACTTTCTATACTGTTTCAGAAAAAATTCAACGTAGATTTATAACATTCTTACAAAGATATTGTAATAATAATAATCAATCCTACATAAAAAGGAAATAGGTGAAGAAGAATGATAGAAAAAGAAAAACTATTAGATTCTATAAAATCTATATTATATAAAGATAATATAGATTTAAAAAATAAAATTATTTTACTAAAAAGTATTTCTAAAGATGATAAAGGAATAATAGAAGATATAATAGATGAGTTATTAAGTAATACTAATATATTTGATTTTAACTTATCTAAAATTAATGAAGATAATTTAGAAGAATGGATAGAAAGAGAAAAAAAGACTCTAAGAATAAGTCATAATACAAAAATAATAGAAAATAGTTACTATGGTATAAAAGGTTGCAATAGAGTAGTAATTCCTGGAAGTGTAGAAGAAATTTCAAATTCATTTTGTTATTCTGATATCATAGAAATAGAATTTTTAGAACCAAAAAATGAAAGTGAAAATGGATTGTCAGATATTAATAATAATTCATTTAATTATTCTTCTATTGAAAAAATAAAATTACCTAAAACAGTTAATTCAATAGAAAATAGTTTTAATATAAGTTCTGTAAAAGAATTAGAATTAAACGAAGAAATAACCAATTTAAAATCATCTTTTAATAATACTAAACTAAATAAAGTAGATATACCTGGTACAATTAAATATATAGATCATTGTTTTAATGATTGTAATTTATTAAATGAAGTAATATTAAACGAAGGATTAATAGAAATTTCAAATTCATTTGAAATGAATTGTATTAATGAAATATTATTTCCTAAAACTATATTAGCTATTAATAGTTCATTTTCTTTTAATGATAAATTAAATCATATTGTATTAAATGAAGGACTAAAACAAATAACTTCATCATTTAATTATTGTCAAATTAAAGATATAGAAATACCAAGTACAGTAAATTTAATAGAAGAAGCATTCTCATGTTGTGATGATTTAAATAGTATAAAATTAAATGATAATATTAATAAAATTAATTTTGCATTTAATAATTGTACAATAAAACAACTTAAATTGCCTAATAATTTAAAGAGTTTACATAATTCCTTTAATAAATGTTGTGATTTAAAAATATTATTATTAAATGATAATTTAGAAGAAATATATAATTCATTTAATGAATGTGATATAAGGAAAGTATTATTTCCAGAATCAATAAAAGAAATAAAAAATAGTTTCAAATATAATGAACACTTAAGTACTATAAATGATAATTTAAAATTATATTTATTAGTATTAGCATATACAAATAAATATTATGAAGAATCAGATATT
>CAMOWA010000059.1 GCA_946628005.1 uncultured Caryophanales bacterium | reverse complement strand
CTTTTTTTTGTATCTTTTTTATTTACTATATTATATAATATGCTTAATTTGGAGGAAATATTATGGATAAGAAACAAAATTTTATTGAAAAATATGTCTCTCATTCTGATTATGTAAAGGGAAAGCAGTATTTTATTCCCTATTTATCTCTTAATAATAAGGAAATTGATGGAGATATTTGTTCTTATTATTTTGATGTTGAGTCAGAGAGAACGTCACGATGTTATGAGGTTACTATTGACATTAATAAAATAAATGGTGATATAGAAGATACTTATTGTGATTGTCCTCAGTATGAATTAACTAGCAGCTGCAAACATATTGCGGCTGTACTATATCATTTTTATGATCAAATTATACCTAAAATAATAACTAATAAAGATAAAGAAAAACTTGCTCAGATAATGTTTAATATTATAGAACAAATTTCTCCTCAGTTTAATCATCAAATAAAAAAAGAAGTCACATTAGAAGTTTATCTTAATGGAGTAAATTATAATGCTAATCAAATTGATGATCTTAATTTAGAATTAAAAATTGGATTTGATAAATTATATAGTTGTAAAGGAAGAAAATTGAGTCAATTTTTAGATTCTTATTCTGATAATATTGAATTTTCTTTTGGAAAGAATTTTGTTTATCAGCCAAATAGTTGCTATTTTTCTGATGAAAATAAAAAAATATTAGATTTTTTGATTTTTTTAAACGAGCATAGAGATTCCTATTATAATAGTTATTCGTTACTTTCAGGTAGAAATACAGTTAAAGATTTTTTAAAACTTATATCAAGTCATGACTTTTATTTAAATGATTTTTTAATTCGTGATATACAAAATATGTTTCCTTTAAAATCAAAACTAAGTAAAAATGATAATCAATATTTTTTAAAATTTATTATGGAAAAGGATTTAAGGGTAATTACAAGTGATTTGGAGTATATTCAAATTAATTCTAATCTCTATCGTTTGAGGAAAAAAGATCAAGTTGTTTTAGGATCTTTATTAGTTAATGAAATGGATGAAATTATTTTTGATAAAAAGAATAAAAATAAGTTTATGGATACTGTCTTAATGTCTGTTAGTAAAAAAATTGATATTTCACCAGAAATAAATGATTTTGTTATTAGTAAACGTATCTCTGTTAAATTATTTTTTGATTTTATAAATGATGGTATTATTTGTAATCCTATATTTATATATGATGAGGATGAAGTTCCTTATTTTAGTATCGATAGTAATTATTTACGTGATAAAGATTATGAAAATTCTGTTATTGAAGAATTATATAATTATCAATTTGAATTAAGTAATAATCAATTTGTTTTAAATGATATTGATGGGATAGGAAATTTTATAGAAAATGATTTATCTATATTATCTGATAAATATGAAGTATTTACTTCTGAAAATTTGAAAAAGACTAATATTATTAAAAAAACTACTGTTAGAAGTACTTTTTCAATTGGGAAAGATAATATTATGAGTTATTCTTTTTCAATGGATAATATTAAGGATGATGAAATAGTTAATATATTGAATGCTTTAAAGAAAAAGAAAAAGTATTATCGTTTAAAAAGTGGTGATATTGTTAATATTGAAAATAGTAAAGATATTAATGAATTAGATGAATTAATGAATGATGTTAATATTTTAGAGAAAGATTTATCTAAAGGTAATTTAGTGATTCCAAAATATCGAGCTATTTATTTGGATAGTTTAAAGAAGAATAAATATCATATTATAGAGACTAATAATTTATTCGATGAATTAATTGAAAATTTTTATAAATATAAAGATGTCTCTGTAGATTTTGATAATGAAGGAGAAGAATTACTTAGAGATTATCAAAAAGTAGGTGTAAAATGGTTATATAATATTGATAAAACCGGGTTTGGTGGAATATTAGCTGATGAGATGGGTCTTGGGAAGTCTATTCAAACTATTTATTATATTAAAGAATTATTGAAGGAGGATAAAAATAATAAGTTTCTTATTGTATCTCCAACTTCTTTAGTTTATAACTGGGAAAATGAATTTTTGAAGTTTGCACCTTTTATTAATCGTGTATTAATGGTTGGAGGAAGACTAAAACGAAGATGTAATTTCGAAAGTATAAAGGATGTTCAGGTATTTATTACTAGTTATGGAATGCTTAGAGAAGATTTTGAATATTATAAAGAATTATCTTTTAGAAGTATGATTATTGATGAAGCTCAAAATATTAAAAATCATTCTACTGATATTACCAAAACAGTTAAAATGATAAAGGCAGATACTAAGTTTGGATTAACTGGAACTCCTATTGAGAATTCTATTCAAGAGTTATGGAGTATTTTTGATTTTATCATGCCAGGATTTTTACCGGATTTAAGTAATTTTGATAAGAAGTATAGAATTAAAGATTTTGATGATGATTCTAATAAAAAGTTAAAAGATTTAAATAGTATTATTTCACCTTTTATTTTAAGAAGAAGGAAACGAGATGTTATTAAAGACTTACCAGAAAAAATAGAAAATAATATATATATTGAAATGTCTACGGAACAAAAAAAATTATATTTAGTAGAATTAGAAAGAGTTAATAAAGAAGTGGATAGAATTATTAGTGAAGGGTCGAATTCTAAAATCAGTTTTTTGATATTACAATTATTAACTCATTTGAGACAAATCTGTATTGATCCAAAAATTATATATCCTGATTATAATTCTACTAGTGGAAAAATGGATGAATTTGTTCATACTGTTGAGGTTTCAATTAAAAATAATCATAAAATATTAGTGTTTACAAGTTTTCGTGAAGCATTACGTCTTGCGAAAAAACGATTAGATAGTATTAATATAACATCTTATGTGATAGATGGATCAGTTTCTAGTAAAAAAAGAATGGAACTAGTTGATAAGTTTAATGAGGATGATACTAATGTCTTTTTTATCATGTTAAAAGCTGGTGGAACTGGGTTAAATTTAACTAGTGCAGATATTGTTATACATTTAGATTTGTGGTGGAATCCTCAAGCAGAAAATCAAGCAACTGATAGAGCTCATCGTATAGGACAAACAAAAGTAGTAGAAGTTATTAAATTTATTACTAAAGGTACAATTGAAGAAAAAATATTGGATTTACAAAATAAAAAGAAAATTCTTAGTGATAAATTAATTGATGAAGGAGGAGAAATTGAATTTAATAAACTCACAGAAGAGGATATTAGAAATTTATTGTCTTATAATGAAAAGTAGAATTATCTACTTTTTTTTGTAGATATTTTTTTTATTTCTTGATAATATTGTATATATAGAATCATAGAAGGTGAGTTATGAAGGTAGCAGTTATGGGGTGTGGCTATGTCGGACTTAGTCTTGCTGTTTTATTGAGTACTAAAGTAGAAGTTGTTGCTTGTGATATTGAACAAAAAAAAGTAGATATGATTAATCAGAGAAAATGTCCCATTAAAGATAGTGAAATGGAAGATTATTTTAAAAGAGAGCTTAATTTAGTTGCTACTACAAATTATATAGACGCTATTAAAGATAGTAAATATGTTATTATTTCTACTCCTACTAATTATGATACTGAACAAAACTATTTTGATACGTCTTCTGTTGAAGATTGTATTGAAAAAGTTCTAGAAGTTAATAGAGGGGCTACTATTGTAGTTAAATCTACTATTCCAGTAGGCTTTATTCATAATATTAAGAAAAAGTATTCTATAAGTCGTATTTTCTTTTCTCCAGAGTTTTTAAGGGAAGGAAAAGCCTTATTTGATAATTTATATCCTTCTCGTATAATTGTTGGAGAAAAGACTAAGAGAGCACAAGTGTTTGCAGAATTATTAAAAAGTTGTTCTTTACTAGAAGATGTTCCTATAAAATATATGAATTCTAAGGAAGCTGAAGCAGTTAAATTATTTTCGAATACTTATTTAGCTTTAAGAGTTTCTTATTTTAATGAATTGGATACTTTTGCGGAGATAAACCATTTAAATACTAAAGATATAATTGATGGAGTTTGCTTAGATCCTAGAATTGGGACTCATTATAATAATCCTTCTTTTGGTTATGGAGGATATTGTTTACCAAAAGATACAAAACAATTACTTGCTAATTATCAAGGTGTTCCTCAAAATATGATAGAGGCTATTGTTAAATCAAATGATACTAGAAAAAAACATATTGCTAATATGATATTAAAGAAAAAACCTAAAGTAGTAGGAGTTTATCGATTAACTATGAAAAAAGATTCAGATAATTTTCGCTTTTCTTCTATTCTAGGGGTTATTGAACTATTAAAAGATAAAAATGTTGATATTATGATTTATGAACCGACTATTATTGAAAACACTTATATGGGATTTGAAATTGTACATGATTTAGAATTATTTAAAAATTTAAGTGATATTATTTTAGTAAATCGTATTGATCATGAATTAGATGATGTTTCTAAAAATATTTATACTAGGGATATTTTTTCTAGGGATTAGAGGTGAATATAATTGAAAAAAATATTAAATAAATTAGATGTTCTTTCTTTTTTAATTGTTATTTGTATATTAACAATTTGTTTTGTAGGATCTATTCTAGTAGTTTATCGTTCTTTAACTTTAAAAGAGTATTCTCATTTTATTTTATTATTTTTACCAATAGAAATAATAATATATATTCTATCTAAATTAAAGAATAAATCTATTACAAAAACAGAAATATTATTATTTATTCTTGTTATTTTATCATCTGTTTCTTTTATACATTCTATTGATAAGAAAGTTGCATTATGGGGTTTTTACAATAGATATGAAGGATTAGTAATGATTATATTTTATTATTTTACTGCTCTTATAACTTCTACTTTAAAAGATAATTATTATAAAAAAATAATTGTTTATTACATTATATTAATTGGTTGTATAAATGTTGGATATGGAATTTTACAGGTATTGTTATTATCTAATCCTCCTGAATTTTTAAGAGATAGTTGGAAGTATGCTAGAGGTTTTCAAGGAAATTCTATGTATTTTTCTTCTTTAATTTCTATTTGTTATTTTATTTTATATGGATATTTTATTTATAATAAAAAAAATAAAAGAAAGATTCTTTCTATTATTCTTTTGCTTTTATTTACAATTGGTTCTGTAATATCTGGTTCTATGGCTTTATTTTGTACTACAATATTATTATTTATATGGACTATTGTTAGTGAATTGTTTGGTATTAGAAAGCCTAATTTTTCTCGAAGAAGATTATTTAAAATAATTGGATGTATTTTAGTATTTATACTTATTAGTTTTTTATTTATTAAGAAAGATAGTAATTATAAAAGAGATGTAAACTCTTTAAAAAGTGAAGTAAAACAAGTTACTAGTCGTGCTCAGGTAGATGATAAATTTGGGACGGGAAGAATTTATATTTGGAAAAATGCTTTATCTAAGGCTAAGGAAAACTTATTATGGGGAGTTGGTACTGATAATTTTTATTATGCCTTTACTCCACGGTTAATTGATCCAGTATCTACTTATCAAGTTGATAAAGCTCATAATGATTATTTACAAAGATTAGTGTGTGAAGGATTATTAAGTTTAGTTGTATATATTATATTTTTAGCAGTTTTATTTTTTGAAAATGTTCGAGAAAAAAATCTTTTTTATAAATGTATATTTTTAGGTTTTTTTGCTTATATTGTTTCTATATTTTTTAATATAAGTGTAATTAGAGTTGCTCCTATTTATTGGATTATTGTTGGTCTTTTAATGAGTAAGAAAAATGATTCTTTAATAAAAGTTTGAAGTAAGGTTTGGTGGTTTCGGTGAAGAAAGTTTTGTTTGTTGCTAATAGTGATAGACATATTAAGTTATGTCATATTCCTTATATGAAGATGTTTCATGATAATGATTATTTGGTTCATGTTGCTACTGATACAAAAGAAAGAATTATGTATTGTGATAAGAAGATTAATATTGGTTTAAGAAGAAATCCATATCATATTATGAATATTTCTGCTTTGTTTAATTTACATAGATTAGTAAAGATAGAGAATTATGATTTAATAAGTTGTCATACACCTATTGGAGCTTTTTTAGGTAGATGTTGTATTTTGGGATTATCTAAGAAGAATAGACCAAAAGTTATTTATACTGCTCATGGATTTCATTTTTACAAAGGAGCTGGAATACTTAATTGGATTGTTTATTATCCAATTGAAAAGTTTTTATCTCATTTTACTGATGCTATTATAACAATGAATGAGGAAGATTATTCTCTTGCTAAAAAGAAATTTCATTGTGATATTTATAAAATACATGGTATAGGTCTTAGAGAAGAGAGATTAGCTTTACATGAAAAGAATTTAAGAAAAAGATTAAACTTAAAGAATAAATATGTAGTTACATATATAGCTGAAGTATCTAAAAGAAAGAATCAATTTGCTTTTTTAAAAAAACTAAAAAAATATCATTTAAGTAGGAGAATTGTTTTTTTATTAGTGGGAGATAGTAATATAAAAAATATCAATAATAAACTTTCTTCTTATAAAAATGTTAAATATGTAGGATTTCAAGATAATATAGGAGATTATATTAATATGTCAGACTTAATTATTTCTCCATCTAGGCAGGAAGGATTACCTCAAAATATTTTAGAAGCATTATATTTTCATAAGGTAGTAATTGGAATGAATATAAGAGGTACAAAAGATTTACTTGGAAACAATAGAGGAGTTTTGGTTAATGATTTAGATGAAATGATAAAAAAAATTATTGATTTTGAAAAACATCCTTATCAGGTAGATAATTTTAATATAGATGAATATAAAATAGAAAATGTGTCTTCTGAGGTTAAAAATATTGTAAATAATTATTTAGAAAAAAAGATAAAATAATTAAATTCTTTTTGTATACAAATTAGACAGATTATGTTATATTCTTATTAAGATAGGAGAGTTTTATGAAAAAGAGGAGTTTTATTTTATTATTTATAGTTGGATTGGTTGGATTATTTTTACCGAAGGGTGTATTTGCAGCAGAGTATAGTCTTAGGTATATTCCAGTGATAGATTATCGATTCTTTTTAGAGGATGAGGATGAAAATGATATTGTAGATAAAAAATTTAAATTACATGATGTGAATAATTTAATATCTTATGAGTCAGAATATGATTCAAATACAAAAGCTTATTATTTTATTGATGTTCCAGCAAATAATACTTATTTTAGTTTTAATGATTTAAAAATTATTGAAAAAAGTATTTTACCGGAATATTTAAATAATGAATTTAAAAATACAGATTCTAATTCTTTTAGTATTTATGAGGCTTGGATTGATTTTATAACAAATTTATCTCAAAAATATAAAGGATTAGATCCAGGGTTACAATTTTATATACCTATGATTTTAGAAGAGGTTAATCATACAGGTGATGGAGAACCTATAAAAAAAGTTGTATTTGCAATTGGTTCGCTTAATCCTGGTGGTAAAGATGAAAATGGAAATTATATTTTTATGATGAATTTTATGTTAATTAATAATACTTGTATGTATAAAGATAATACTCTAACAGATGAATATACTGAATCTGTTATTAGAATGTTAAGTTTAACTCGTAATCAAACATTTGATTATTCAGATGAAATAATTAATAAGTACTCTTCAGGTAATATTGCATCTAATGAGATACAGGGAGATGAATATTTAAATAAAGGGTTTTTAAATGATAAGTTTTCAACGGGGGAGATTGCTAGTAGTGGAGTTAGTTTTAATGGAAAACAAATATCAGCAGTAAAATTAAGAAATAGTAGTGATAATTTAAAAGAAGAATTACTAAAAGATTATTGTGATTGTCTACCTGTATTTGTACAGGCTAGGAAAGCTCCAAGTATTGTTGAAGTTATAACAAATCCTAAAACATTTACAACAGGAGTTATGGTACTAGCAGTTAGCTTATTACTAGCACTTGGATTTGTAGCATTTATTCTAACTAATCAGAAGAAAAATGATAATGAGGCATAGAAAGTTCTATGCTTTTTAATTGCAATTATATAAAAATTTGATATAATTATTTTAGGATAGGAGAGTTTTATGAAAAAGAGAAGCTTTATTTTATTATTTATAGTGGGATTGGTTGGATTATTTTTACCTAGGGATACATTTGCGGAGAATAGTTTTACTTCTAGATTATTTATGGATTATCGATTCTTTGTAGAAAATCAAGATGAAGAAGATTTAGATACGCTTCATTTTAAATTACATGATGTTAATAATATTATTTCATTTGATTCAGAGTATGATCCTGAAAGTAAGGCATATTATTTTTTAGGAGATAATATTTTGAATGGTGGTCAGGGAGTTGTTAATGGAGAAAGAATTTTACCTAGTGATTTATTAACTGACTTGAAAAAAATAAATATTTCTTATGAGAATTTTGGGGTAGAATACATGAATGCATTGAATTCTATTTCTTCTAAATATTCTTCAGTGGAAGTAATAAAAAATGGTTATATGATGCCAATGAATTCACTTTATTTACCATTTGTATTAGAAGAGGTTAATCATCAAGGTGATGGGGAGCCTATTAAAAAAACTGTCTTTTCTATGATTAATATTTATCAATCTTATACTAATAAATTTTCAATTGATATTTATTTAATTAATAATTCATGTGTTTATATAAAAAATGGATATTTTGATGGAGCTCCTGATGATTACATGAATTTTTGGGTAGATAAGATTTCATTTATAAGAAAAAATGCATTAGATTATGATGAAAATTTTACTAATCAATACTTATCTTTACAAGTTGCTACTACGGAGATTCAAAATGATAATTATCTAAATAAAGGCTTTTTAAATGATAAATTTTCAACAGGAGAGATTGCTAGTAGTGGAGTTAGTTTTAATGGAAAAGAAATTGGTGCAGTAAAATTAAGAAATAGTAGTGATAATTTAAAAGAAGAATTACTAAAAGATTATTGTGATTGTCTACCTGTATTTGTACAGGCTAGGAAAGCTCCAAGTATTGTTGAAGTTATAACAAATCCTAAAACATTTACAACAGGAGTTATGGTACTAGCAGTTAGCTTATTACTAGCACTTGGATTTGTAGCATTTATTCTTACTAATCAGAAGAAGAATGATAATGAGGCATAGAAAGTTCTATGCTTTTTTAATTGTAATTATATAAAAATTTGATATAATTATTTTAGGATAGGTGATTTTTATGAAAAAGAGAAGTTTGTTATTATTATTTGTGGTGGGATTGGTTGGATTATTTTTACCGAAGGGTGTATTTGCATCAGAGTATAGTCTTAGATATATGCCATTTATAGATTATCGATTCTTTTTAGAGGACGAAGATGAACATGATATTGAAGATAAAAAATTTAAATTACATGATGTGAATAACTTAATATCTTATGAATCAGAATATGATTCAAATACCAAAGCCTATTATTTTATTGATTATTCAACAAATACTTATGTTAATCCTTATAATTTAAAAATTATTGAAAAAGGTATTTTACCTGAGTATTTAAATAATGAATTAAAAAATATAAATGTTAATAATATTACAAATCTAAATGATTGGTCTGATTTTATAATAAATTTATCTCAAAAATATAAAGGATTAGATAGTAATTATTCAGGGTTACAGTTTTATATACCTATGATTTTAGAAGAGGTTAATCATACCGGTGAGGGAGAACCTATAAAAAAAGTTGTATTTGCAATTGGTTTGCTTTTTCCTGTTAGTATATATGAACATGAAAATTATACTTTTATAATGGAGTTTATGTTAATTAATAATACTTGTATGTATAAAGATAATATGAATGGAGCTCTAACAGATGAATATACTGAATCTGTTATTAGAATGTTAAGTTTAACTCGTAATGAAACATTTGATTATTCTGATGAGATAATAAATAAGTATTCTCTAGGTAATATTGCATCTAATGAAATACAAGGAAATGAATATTTAAATAAAGGATTTTTAAATGATAAGTTTTCAACGGGGGAGATTGCTAGTGGGGATATAGCAAGTAGTGATATTCCTAGCTATGGTTTACCAACGAGTAATATATTTAATGGAAAAGAAATATCAGCAGTAAAATTAAGAAATAGTAGTGATAATTTAAAAGAAGAATTACTAAAAGATTATTGTGATTGTCTACCTGTATTTGTACAGGCTAGGAAAGCTCCAAGTATTGTTGAAGTTATAACAAATCCTAAAACATTTACAACAGGAGTTATGGTACTAGCAGTTAGCTTATTACTAGCACTTGGATTTGTAGCATTTATTCTTACAAATCAAAAGAAAAGTGATAATGAGGCATAGAAACATCTATGCTTTTTAATTGCAATTATATAAAAATTTGATATAATTATTTTAGGATAGGAGAGTTTTATGAAAAAGAGAAGTTTTATTTTATTATTCGTAGTTGGATTGGTTGGATT
>CAMOWA010000058.1 GCA_946628005.1 uncultured Caryophanales bacterium | reverse complement strand
AATGGTACAACATATGATTCTAATCATGTTGATAAAGAATATGCAAGAATTGATACACCTGAAGCACCTGGATATTTTACTAGAAAATAGGTTTATGCAAATATTAAGTATATACTAAAGTTAAAAAGTATTATATAATGTTTTTATAAGATAGAAAGAGTGGTATAAATATGAAATTAAAGAATTATTTGTTTATTTTAATATGTGTTTTATTTTTACCTATTATGGCTAATGCAAAAGAGTATTGTAAAGTTATATCAGGAAATGGAAAGGATATTGGTAGTGAAATAGCTTGTGGTACTGAACATTTCTATATTGTAGATTCTAATCAAGATGAAGTTAAAATGCTTGCAAAATATAATTTATATGTTGGAAATATTATTTATAAAGAAAAAATTGAAAAAGATGAGAGTGATACAAGAAGTGATAATGATTATTGTCAAGAATTAGCATCATCAAAAAATGGTTATGTTAGAAATGATAATTTCTATAATTCACCGGGTTATTGTTTTATTGAAGTAAATATTCAATCTGATATTGTTAAACAAAATGAAAAGGCTATAAGTGCTCATTGGGTCAATGATAGCTATGAGTATCCACAGATTGGGGATATTTATGTAACTGCAGATACAGGAGGTATATATTCTCCAACTGGAGAACCGTATACTGACTTTACTGTGGATATAAATAGTTCTTCAAAATATGATAATTATTTCTTTGATTTAGAGCTTGCAAATGGTCAAATTCCTTTAATTATACAGAAATATAAAGAAGATTTATTAACTAATGGATATGATATATTATCTGTAAATATGTTAACTTTAAATGATATAAATAATATTGTGAAAAAATCAAATAAATCAATATCATACTCAGATTGGTACAATCATACAAGAGAAATTGCACCGCCTCATTTTGAATTTGGTACATTGAAAGATTATCTTACAGAAGATGAAGATTTTTTATACAATACTACATATTGGGTTAGAACTGGATATGATCTAACTACAAATTCTAACAATATGCTAGGCGTAGATAATATTGTATTTGTTAATTCTAATGGCGGAGTATGTGGCTCTGGAGTCCTAAGTAATTTATATTCAAATGCTGCAAATTGTCATTATTATTTGCGTTTGCAAACTTCTTTAGGCGCCGGCTTAAGACCAACTATTACTATACCTGCTAATGAACTTCAATATTTAATTAAGACCGAAACAAGTGATGGTGGAAGTATATCTGTAGTTGATAATTCTTTAGGAGGAGAGACTATTACTTTTGATGTTTCTACTAATAAAGGATTTAAATTAAAAGGTTTAATTTTACGAACTGATTCTGGAGAAGAAGTAGAATTTAATGAAGAGGATTTAACTTATAATGATGATGGTACTGTTACAATTAGTAAAAATAAATTTATAATGCCATTTGAAAATGTAACAATAGAAGCAAAATGGGAATTAGAGTCATTACTTGTAAATCCTAAGACTGGAAGAACTCTATTATTTATTGGAATAATATTTATAACATTACTAGGTTTAGGGAAAGTTTTTTATAAAAAAAGAGTATAAAAAAAAGAAATTATCTATTCAACAGATAATTTCTTTTTTTATGAATTAAAAATCTTAACTTTTATAGACGCAGTACAATGATTTATAAATTCTTGATGATTAATATGATATTTAGGCTTTTTATATTGAAATAATTCTAAATCAGAATAAGAAAGATCAATATCTTTATGATCAAGTATAAATTTATCAATTACATCTTTAAATAATTCATCTTTACTATTATATTTATGAATTCCTTTATATTTTTCCCAAGAATGTTCAAACCAATAATAATAGTTTTCTTTTTGATAGACTAAAAAAGTATGAGTAAAACAATCAGTAGAAGAAAAGTATAATAAAAAATAAGATTCAGTAGAAAAATCATGTCCTTTAAATAAATGTCTTTCTAATTCTACTTGATCCCAACCAAGACCTATTTTATTACTTAAAACTTCATTAGGTCTTTGCAAAATATAACAATCATCTAATTTGTTATTTATTATTTTATGAATAGTACTTTTATTGTCCATAAAACCATATTGAATAGTGTTCATAATATTCATAATTTCTTCTTCACTATAATAATTCCAAATAGATAGTTGCCCTTTAGCAGGAATAGCTTTCTATAATGGAACAATATCATCAAGTATCCAAGCATATCTTCCTTCTTGATAATCTCCACAAATATATTCTTGATAATGATTAGTTTTCATATCATTAATAAATTCCTTAGTCATATAAATACAATCTACTAAATTACATTTACATATTATTTTTCCATGTTCACAACTAGAAAAGTCTATTAATTTTCTTAATTCATTATTTTGATAAGTATCCTTAGAAATATTAGTTAAACTAGCATGTATAAATAATTCTCCACGATAATTAGTATTCCAACTTCTTGTTTCAATTCTTTTTATTTTATTTTTTATTAAAGAAGCATAAGGCTCCGTTAGACTTAATACTTTCATAAGATTCATCTCCCATATATAGGATATCACAAAAACAATTGATAAGAATAGAAACAATATGATAGAATGAAAATGAAAGTCAAAAAAGAAAAGAGGATATAATGAGAAACTTAGGAACAGTAGTTAGAGGAATAAGAACTCCAATAATTAAGGAAAATGATGATTTAGAACAAATAGTAATTGATTCTGTATTAGAAGCTAGTAAAACAAATAATTTTGAAATACAAGATAAAGACATTATAGCAATCACAGAAGCAGTAGTAGGTATTAGTGAAGGAAATTATGTAACAGTTGATGAAGTATCAGAGGATATTAAAAATAAGTATAATAATCCAGAAGAATTAGGAATAGTATTTCCAATTTTAAGTAGAAACAGATTTTCATTAATTTTAAAAGCAATCGCAAGAAGTACAAGAAAATTATTTGTACAATTATCATTCCCAGCAGATGAAGTCGGAAATGGAATATTAGATGAAGAAAAACTATATAAAAGTAAATATGATACTAGTAGTATTTTAACAGAAGAAGAGTATAGAGAAGAATTTGGAGATTGGATTCATCCCTTTACTGGTATCAATATGTTAGATTTTTATAAAGAATTAATTGAAAAAGAAAACTGTGAAGCCGTATTTATCTTATCGAATAACCCAACTGATATTTTAAAATATACAAATAATGTTATTAATTGTGATATACATACAAGATATCGTACAAAGAAAATGTTAAAAGAAAAAGGCTGTAATGTTTATGGATTATATGAAATTATGAATGAACCTATAAACGGAAGTGGTTTTAATGAAAAATATGGAATGTTAGGATCAAACAAATCAACAGAAGAAAGATTAAAACTATTTCCTAGAACTGGAGAAAGATTAGTAAATAGTATTCAGAAAAGAATAAAAGAATTAACAGGAAAAGATATTGAAGTAATGGTATATGGAGATGGAGCATTTAAAGATCCTGTTGGGCATATATGGGAGTTAGCTGATCCAGTTGTTTCTCCAGCATACACAAAAGGATTAGAAGGTACACCAAATGAAATAAAACTAAAATATGTATCTGATAATAAATTTGCTGATTTAAAAGGTGAAGAATTAAAAGAAGCAATAAAAAATGAAATTCGAAATAAAGATAAAAACTTAAAGGGAAAAATGATTACACAAGGAACTACTCCTAGAAGATTAACAGATTTAATTGGATCATTATGTGACTTAACAAGTGGTAGTGGAGATAAAGGTACTCCAGTAGTATATATACAAGGGTATTTTGATAATTTAGCAAATGATTAAAAAAGAAAAACATTTGATATTATATAATACTATGATATAATAAATCTAAATAAGAAAGGTGGGGGTCGGTATGAAAGTCTTTGTTACAGGAGTTGCTGGATTTTTAGGAAGCCATGTAGCGGATAGATTACTTGAATTAGGATATGATGTAGTAGGGGTTGATAACTTAGATGGGGGATTTATAGAAAATGTTAATCCAAAAGTAGAATTTTATATAGAAGATTGTAATAATTTAGATAAAATGAACGAATATATAAAAGGCTGTGATATTGTTTTTCACGCAGCTTGTACAGCACCAGATGGATTCTCATTTTATGCTCCAGCATATATCACAAAAAACACCTATCAAAATACAATGAGTGTATTAAGTGCCGCAATAAACAATAATGTAAAAAAGTTTATCTATTGTTCTAGTATGGCAAGATATGGTAATCAGCCTAAATTACCTTATACAGAAGATATGGATTGTTTTCCAGTAACCCCATATGCAGTGGCAAAATATGCCTCTGAATTAACAATAAAACAGTTATGTGAATTAAATCATATATATTATACAATTATTGTTCCACATAATATTTACGGACCAAGACAAAATTATACAGATCCTTATCGTAATGTTGCTGCAATAATGACTAATAAAATGTTAAAAGGAGAACAGCCAATTATAAATGGAGATGGAGAACAAAGAAGATGTTTTTCCTATATAGATGATTGTGTTAATTGTATAGAAAAAGTAATTACTCAAGATAATTTAAATGGAGAAATAATAAATATTGGACCAGATGAAGAATTTATTTCAATAAATGAATTAGCAACTATGATTGCTGAAATACTAGATTTTAAACTAAATCCAGTTTATGTAAAGGATAGACCAAAAGAAGTAAAACAAGCAATTTGTTCATCAGATAAAGCAAGAAAATTATTAGGATATGAAACAAAAACAACGATGAGAGAGGGACTAGAAGAACTAGTAAAATATATAAAAGAGAGAGGCCCAAAAGACTTTCAATATAATTATGAAATAGAAATAGATAATGATCGTACACCAAAAACATGGACTAAAAAGTTGGTTTAAAAAAAGTATTATAAAATAAACATAATACTTTTTATTTTAAATATTTTTCTATATCAAACATAATAACATTTTTCAATTTAGGATAAGCATAAAAATAAGTATTAGAACTACCTTCAAATAAAATAAATAACTTTTTATCTTTATAAAATAATCCTTCTGCCATAGGAGGTAATTTAATATTTTTAATTAAAGATTTATCATCAAACTTATAATAAGGAATATCTATTCCATTTAAATTATATTTATTACTTTTACTTTTTAATATGTTATCATAAATACTAAAATTAGAATGTACTAAATTAGTAAATGATTCTGTAAAAATAAATTTATTATCATTAGTAATAACCATTCCTTGAACCATTTTTGGTAATGAAATAATAACTTCAGGTTTAAAGTAATCTAATTTATCTATAGAATATTTCATTAATAAAGGATTATTATCCTTAACTTTATAAAAAGGATTTAGAAAAAAATCTCCTATCCATAAAGAATCATTGTGATACGTACAAAAATCTCCTCTTATAGGTAATTTAGATTGATGAATACTTTGAATATAATTATTCTTAGTATAAATTATTTCATTTAAATCATATTCCCAAACAGTAAAATCACTAGTAATCCATACTTTTTCATTATTAGCAGCAATCCCACCTACATGACAAGTATTATTAGATAAATCATTATTTTTTAATTTTAACTGCTTAATTAATTTACCATTTTTAAAATCAATTACATATAACATACTAACTTTATGTTTACTATTATAAGAAGTTTGCAAAACAATATTATATTTATTAGAATAAACTAGTCCTTGAGGAACATAATTATTATGATTACCATATACAGGAAAACTTTCAATATATTTCTCTTTATGTATTAAATAAGAAATATTTAATCTTAAATAATCTAATATTAAAATACTAATAATTATTACTATTAAAAAACATATTTTTTTTATATAATTCTTCATACTACAACCTCTAATTATATGTTTAGTCTATCATAAAAACAATTAAAAATGTATACTAAAAAGCATTAGGAATCGAAGCAATAATAGAATCATTACAAGATAATCAAAAAACAGCAAGTGGTATTTTAATAGTAATAGGACTAATTTCAATAATACACTTAGTTTATATACAACATTTAAACGTAAAAAAGATTAATAATTAGATGGATAATATTATTCATCTTTTTTGAATGTTAAAACACGAAAAAAGAGTCATATAAATTTTAATTTAACTCATTGACATGCATATAAATATAAAAGTATAATTGTATCATAGGAGAGTATATCAAATGAAAAAGAAAATAGTTATATCACTAGTATTATTGGTAGCAATTACTGTATGTATAATAAATATAGGAAAGGTAGAAGCAGAGGAAAGTAATGAAAAATATTCAATAGATTATTTATTAAAACATTATAATGCAGTAACATTAGGAACTAAAGATAATAATATTTTAACCGAATATCAACAAAAGATACAAGGAACGAATAAAGGTGATATTAAGAATCTAAATGTAGAAGGACCAGTACTTGCAAGAGGAGAATATGCCAATAAAGTTAATGAAGATGTAGACTTTGATAAGATGTATGCACAAGTAATGAATGAATCGCAAATGTTAGTAGATATGACAGAGTATCATATAAACGATTATTATATTAATGTAGATAAGCCTGGTATTTATATGATTAATAATACAGCTAAATATACTTTTTTATCCTGGAATTATAACAATAACGATGGAACATCTTATACTAATAAAGAAATATATTATAATACAATTAATATAAATGATTATAATCCTCAAAAGTATTATGTATTTAATATAATGGATTCTATGGCCATTAATAATTATAAAGTAACAATAACAGAAGACGGAGCTCCATCTTCAACATTTTTTGAAGATTTTATTGCAAGCAGTAATTATACAGGAAATATCATTTTTAATTATCCAAATGCGAGATATATAAGTACTAATATGCTTAATGGAAATACTATTGCTCCAAAAGCTGATATCTATTTAAATACAGAGTTTTCATATTATAAAGCGTGGAATAATAACCAATATGAAATGAAACAAGCAAATACAATCATGGGGTGTGTTATAGCCAATAGTATCACTCATGAGGGAGAATTATCTTTAAAAAATTCATTAAGTAGTGTAAATAATAAATTATTAAATGAATTTGGTGAACAATATATAAATGAAGTAGAAGATTTTACTGATGATAAATATTATGGTGATTACTCTTTACCAACACTTCTACAAAATTACAACTTAATTTCTTTAGGACAAAAAGATTACCAACCAAATACTAAGTTTTCTTCAATTAATTATCCAAAAGGAAGTATAAGTATATTTCATATAGCATCACAATTTTTAATAAATGGTAATTTAGGAGTTAAAACAGAAAGATATCCAGGACAATTTAATACGTGTGGGGGATGTCCTGTTGATGATAACTTGGTTAGATTTGACTTAGAAAGTAATTATATAACTGAATCTTTTATCGGAGGTTTTATAAACTTAAGGGAGAATTCAAAAACATATTATACAAAACAATGGATGACAGGAACAGAAAATAGAGGAACTAAAAACTATTTATATAATAAGTCTGATGTATATTACGAACATCAAAATCGTTATAAAAACGATGATGGAGTTTATGATATTCGAGATAATTTCTTAAATTTCGAAAGACTATACAACAATATAGTTAAAGAACAAAATTCTATAGAAGAAGGAACAAAGGTAAATCCAAAAGATGGAGTAGCTCATGTAAAAGTAGGTGGAATATATACTATAGAAGATATATCTGATGTAGATGAAATTGTTTTTGATAATTTTGATGATAATAAAGATAAGTTAACGATAATTAATATTAAAAATTCTGGTAATATTAATTTTCCATTAATTAGTAAAGATACAGGTAGTTATAAAGGAATACCTACAAATGATTATTATGGAAAAACTGTAGCTAATCAAGAATATGAAATGAATGGATTATTACCTGATGAATATCATGGAAATATAATATTTAACGTACCAAATGCTAATTATATTAAACTTGCACCTAATGCACCTTTCGCAGGACATTTAATTGCTCCAAATGCAGATGTTGAAACAGAAGAAACACAACTTGCAGGATGTATGATAGTAAATAGTTTGTATGCAGAAGGAGGAAGTGAAGCACATTTTTATCCTTTAACTTCAACTGCTACTTATGAAGTACCAGAGTATAATGATTTAACAAAATCAGAAAAAGCAACATTAGGAGCAATGAGATTAAAAAGACTACTTGGAGGAAGTGCAAGTACCATTGAAACAACAGTTTTAGGAGATGAAACAGAATTTAGAAAAGAAGAAGCTAAACTAAATGAAATACTAGATAAAGAACAAAATAAAACAAGTAATAATACAATTGCTCCAATAATAGATATCTTACAAAATCCATTAACTAAAAGGAATATTATTATAATAATCAGTGTACTAATTATTATAAGTGTAACACTATGCTTAACATTTAAAAAGAAAATTAAAAGATGATTAATCATCTTTTTTTTAAATTAAATATAGCAATAATTTCTATACAAACATATTGACTATCAAATTAATATATCCTATACTGAAGATAATAGGAGAGTATAGATGATGAAAAAGAAAAAAAGACTATTGTTTTTATTAATTATTTTTGTGGGATTAATTCCTAAGTTAACATTGGCAGAGACATTTGAAGGAGAATATTCGATTGATTATTTACTAAGAAATTATAGTGCTGTAACATTGGGAATTAAAGATAGTAAAATTTCAAAAGATTATCTGAAAATATGGTATTATGATGATAATGATATAAATATTAAAACAGGTGATATAAAAAATGTTACAAATATAGATGGAGCAATATTAGTAAATGGGGATTATACATCTTACAACTATTCATTATTTGGTTCTGAGTCAGATAATGTAAAATCATTTATTAAAGGAAGTAAAGGTAATAATATTACTACAAACTCACAACTTGTAATGGATTCAAATTATATAGATTTTTATAAATTATATTCTCAAATAATAAGCGAATCTAAAGCATTAGTGACTTCTACTACTTATTATATTAATAATGAAAAAATAGAAATATCAAAACCAGGTATATATACAATTAATAATACAGCACGTGATTTAATGCATATAGTTGGAGAAGGTTATGAAAATAATGGTATATTGGAAAATCCTATTTTGATAAAAGATTATATTAGTAGTGATGTGTATATTTTTAACATGCTTGATCAATATGTGCCTAGTATACCTAATATATATATAATTGAAAGTGGAACAGCAAATAGGATATCTTTAAAAGAATATATAGAAAATAATAATTACACTGGCAATATAATATTTAATTTTCCAAACGCAAGATGGGTGAATTTAGGTAAAAATTTTAACTATAATATTCTTAATAACGATTTTTCAGGTAGTATTATTGCTCCACAAGCCGATGTCTTTTTATACTACAATAGTTATGGAAATAGAAATGAAAAATATTATAGCTCAATTATTGCAAATAGTATCTTAGGATATGAAATGGATATAAGTATAGAGAAAAGTAATTATAAAGTAAATAAAAAAATAGTAAATGAAAAAGAAGTTAGTAGTATCAAAGAAGTAATTGACTATGAAGATGATTATTATGCAAGAGATTATTCAATTAGTGATTTACTGAAAAATTATAACTTAGTTACTCTAGGTCATAAACAGATTGATTTTAAATCAAAATTATTAGAATATGGTAATAAACCTGGTTCTATTAAAATGTTTCATATAACAGGACAAGTTTTAATTAATGGTGATTTATATGGAAATGTTCATAATGATGCAAACGAATATAATTATCAAACTATTGATAGAATTGCATTTGATTTAGAGAGTAATGAAGTAACAGAGTCATATATTAAAGGAAATGTTAATAAGATTGTTCAAAATGGTAATGGGAGCCAAAAAAGTATTTCGCATGCTTTTATTCAAAATTGGGATAATATGAAAAATGATAATATTCAATATAAATTTAGAAAGAATACTTTATTTATAGATTCATCTAATATTAATTTCTATTCAGATGAAGGATCTCAATTACTACCAATAAATAATTATATAAATTTTGATAGGTTATATAATAATATTATATCTGAACAAAAAGCTATTGAGAAGGGTACTAGTATAACTCCAAGTGATAAAAAAGCACATATTAAAACAGGTGGAAGTTATGCAATAGATGATATTAATGATATAGATGAGATTATATTTGATAATTTTGAAGATAATAAAAATAAAATTACTGTTATTACTATTAAGAACGAAGGAGATATTTCTTTCCCATTAATTAGTAAAGATACAGGAAGTTATAAAGGTATTGTTACAAATGATTATTATGGAAAAGAAAATGCAACTCATCTGTATGAACAAGATACATTTGTACAGGATTCCTATCATGGTAATATTATCTGGAATATACCTAATGCAACTTATATTAAATTAAAAGAAAATGCTCCATTTGCAGGACATTTAATTGCCCCTAATGCTGATGTAGAAACACCAGAGACCCATTTTGCAGGATGCTTTATCGTAAATAGTATTTATGGAGAAGGAAATACTGAAGCACATTTCTATCCAT
>CAMOWA010000057.1 GCA_946628005.1 uncultured Caryophanales bacterium | reverse complement strand
ATATGTTTTATAATAGTAAAGCAACCACTGGATATGCAAGAACACAAGCGGATGCTGATAAGTTTAATAATAGTAATGATACATGGAAACCTTCATCTTTAACATTTATTGTAAAAGGATAATATTAACAATTAAATAGTAACTGAATGTTACTATTTTTTGTGTAAACTAAAAAAAATTCATCACAAAAAGATTGAAAAAGAATAGTAAAAGATATAAAAAGAAGATATTTAATCATATTGATGTTTTCTATGATATTAAATTTCAAAATAAATGAAAAATAAAAGATACATTCCCATTTACAAGAAATCATAATAAACTAATTATTCACACTCAGTTATTTTAAGATATTAACTTTTTATTGAAAATAAGCAACAGTAGTGGTATAATACGCAAAAACGGGGGAATATGAATGAAAAAAATAAATATTGAAAATATGAGTAAAGAGGAAATTTTGCAATTATTAGAAGAATCTATTGTAAGCGAAGAAGAATTAAGAAAGATTAAAGATACAGATTGGGACAATTATGTAACATTATTAAAAAGTCTTGATGAATTCTCGAGTTTAAAAATGATAAGAAAAATGCTTACTATTGGTTATGATAAATGGAAAGAAATATTTGAATTATCAAATAAATGGGATGAAAATTGCAAAGAATTATTAATCCACGAAGTAATATCAGCAGGATGTAAGGATTATAAATTATTAAAAAAAGAAATTAGACGCATCAAAAATATAAAAGAAAAAAAAGAATTATTATCATATCTAGAAAAATTAATGTTATATGATAAAGATTATTCTGAAAATAGAGAAAAATTCCCAACAATAATAGGAAAACCATACAAAAAAATAACAGACCATCAAATATACACAGTATTTCCAGCAACTTTTAATGGTTTAAAAGAAGTACATGAATATTTAACAAATAATCCTAAAATTAATAGTGTTGTTTTTTATGTTTTGTGGAGTAAATATAATTATAGCAATGTAAAACCAGAATTTTCATTAAAAAGCTACGAAGATGTCTTAAATGAATTGGTAGATAACGAGGAAAGTAAAACTGTAAATCAAGAGGAAGATGTTTTTAATGATACAATTACTCTATATGTTAATATAGGTTATAATGCAAGAATTACCGCAAAGCAAGCAGAAAACTATACTAAATTTTTATTATTAGTTATTAATAGGTTAAAAGAACAAGGATATAAAGTAAATATAGTAGCAACATCAATAATGAAACAGCAAAATGAAATAATTGATATTACAATAAATTTAAATGATAAAAATCAAGAGAAAAATATTCAAGAATTATGTAAGATTACTTCTACACTTAATTTTATGAGAAGAATAATATTAAGTATAATAGAAACAACAAAAGTTGTGAATTATTTTTGGTTTTGTACCTATGGTACACCTTTAGATAATACAAAACTAAAAGAAATAAAGGGTCTAACGGACAATGACTTATTTATACCAGGACCAGAATCATTAGAAATAGAAGGTAATAATTTAGAAGAAGATATAGAAAGAGCTAACAATAATCTAGACTTAGATAAATATTTAAAAAAGGCTACAAAAAGCCCATATAAAAAATAATTAATAGAAAAAGGAGCAAGACAATGGACTTATCAGAAGAATTAGAACTTTTAATAGCGAAAACTATACTCGAGTCAAAACAGAAAAAAAGATTATTACAATTACTAAAAAACAATAGAGCTAACTTTAAATTAGAATTATTATGTCTAGTATCAAAAAGAAATCAATTAGATGTTGATGTAATATATCAACTTATTGATTGTAATTGGGCTAATTTTATGGATAAATTATCTGATGATAATTACTTAGATTCTATAGAGAAAGATATTCAAGCAGATACATTAGAATATTATCCATTTGAATTCAAAGAAGGGGTATCTCTTAATGCTTATCGCTTATATTTAATAAGTCTTGCTAAAAAAAGTCCATATTTGCAAGAAGAGATATTAGAAGCCATAGACAAAATTGATTTTTATTGTTGTAAAAATATTTTTTCTAAAAAGAATTCAGATTCATTAGAACAATTACAAAAATTATTATATAGATCAAGAAATAAATAACTTATATTAATTAGACAGATAAATAAAAATAACGGATACGATAAATATAGAAACGAAAGGTTAAATCTTTCGTTTTCTTATGTTATAATGCAAATAGAAATCAAATATCATTTAAAGGGAAAAGAGCATGAATATAGAAGAAGAAATATTTAAAAAAGGTAATTTCCAAGAAGAAAAATTAATAAAATATGGTTTTAAAAGGAAAAATAATAAGTATATTTTAAAAAAAACATTTCTAAATAATAGTTTTCAAACAGAAATAGAAATATCTAATAATAAATTAACAGGTAAAGTATTTGATTTAGATATAAATGAAGAATATACAAATTTAAGAACAAACTCGAAAGGAGAATTTGCAGGAAAAGTAAGAGATTCTTATAAAGAAATACTATTAAATATTAAAGAAAATTGTTTTAAAGAAAATACTTTTCTAAATCCTCAAACGAATAGAGTAAATAATTATATAAAAGAAAAATATAAAGATAATCCAGAATTCCTATGGAGTAAATTTCCAGGATATGCCATATATAGAAACAAGAATAATGAAAAATGGTATTCTATTATTATGAATATTTCATCAAATAAACTAGATAAAGATATTGGAGAAGTAGAAATAATAAATATAAAACTAAATGAAAATAAAATAATGAATCTCTTAAAAAAAGAAGGTTTCTATAAAGCTTATCATATGAATAAAAAAGATTGGATATCAATCATTTTAAATGATACTTTAGAAGATAAAGAAATATTCTCATTAATAGATGAGTCATATGAAATTATTAATGAGAATGAAGAATGGATTATTCCAGCTAATCCTAAATATTATGATATTGTCAATTGTTTTAATACAACAGATGAAATAATATGGAAACAATCTAGTAATATACATATAAATGATATTATCTACCTCTATGTAGCAGCCCCATATTCAAAAATTATGTATAAATGCAAAGCAGTAGAAGTAAACATTCCATATTCTTATAAAGACAATAATATAAAAATAAATAATATTATGAAACTAAAACTAATAGAAGATTTAAAAGATAAAAACTATTCATTTGAATATTTAAATACTCTTGGAATAAAATCAATAAGAGGACCTAGAAAAATAAAAAAAGGAACAATTAGCTAAAATGTTCTTTTTTTTGAAAAAGATAGGAAATATTGTCCGTCTTTATTTTTATAATCTTGTTCTTGATATCCATTACTATTAAATAATTCAATGAAAGATTTTGGTAATATTATTGGAGATGGCTTTTCTTTTACGGATAAGCCTGAATCTATTTGTTTTTGAATAACTTTTTTTTGATCTATATATTTTTTAGCATAAGCAAATATTTCATCGAGCTCTTTTTGATTATTTAAATATTCAATAACAATATCACTATTAATTTTAGAAGATAAAGTATATACACTTTCAGAATAGCCATAATTCATTTTATTTGTTTTAAGCCAAGTTATAAAGTCTTTTAAAACCTTTTTATCATTAATATTATTTTCAAATAGCATAGTTGCTAGTATATTAAATATATTATTGTAAACTATAAGTTCATAAAACATATTATAATTTAAATGCAGATTTTGATAATCACTATCCATAATAATCATTTTGTATAATGAATCCAACATTTTTTCACCGCAATCAGTAGAGCGCTCATTTAGAAATAAAGAACAATCACAGTTAAGTTTTCTTAAAATTTCTAAAAAACTATTATAGTCTAATAAACAATTATTTTCTTTTTTATATGATTTTTGAGTAGGAGATAAATACTTATCAAAAATATCATCAATAGAATAATAAGGATATTTTTTCTTTTTTATTTTTTCTAGCTCCTCAATGTCAAAACGATTAGCCTTTATAATAGAGTCGCCTCCGCTATACTCTAACATATTCCCTCCATAGGCTAAACCTCCGTCAACATTCATAACTCTAAATGTCTTACCATCAGAGCCATCCAAATCAAAATTTCTAGTATTAGGATTAAGCATTGATGGAGTATGTCCAATAATCCCAATATTATCACTGCTTGGGACCCGAAATGATTGATAAGAATCTTGACCCTTTCTAAACCATATTACATTAAATAAACTATTATAAAGATGCTTAGCACGTAATTTATCTGAAAGAGAGTAGTTTTTATTTTGACTATATAAAAAATCATCAAAAAATGCATGAGCAAGACAATAAACTTTTCCATCTTTTCCAACATGCTTTACTTGTAGTGGCTTATTTCCTAACCATTCAGCTAATTCTCTCAAACGATTAGAGTCTTTTCTTCTCAAATCGTCAATATCTTTTATTGTTTGTTCTCCGTGATTAATTTTCATATTTTCTTTTGCATTTTTATCTTGCAATAAAGCATATTCATATAAGAAATCATCATGATTACCGGGTATATAATGAACGTTTCCAATATGATCTTTTTCACGTGCCTCTTTTGGCAAAGCTTGTATTTTTTTATCTAATTCCATTATAGATAAGAGAATTTTAACACCATCCGTCCCCTTACCATCTTCTCCACGATCAGTTACATCTCCTAAAATATAAATGTTGTTATAATCAAATATATAATAATTTTCTAGTTTATAATAAGGCTCCCACATACTATGAAAATCACTAATCACAATAAAATCTTCATTATTTGACATAATAATATCCCCCTCTTAATGTCTCCATATTATAACATATTCATATCAAAAAAACAATAAAATAAGAAAAAACAATCTAATAACCAACATACGTTTAATAATTTGTAATTGCAATTTCTTCCTAAATCTATATAATATATTTGAGGAGAAAAACTATGTATTTTATTAGTGAAATATTAAAAAATGAAGATATAAAAATCTTAAAAGAAAAAACTGCTTCAGAGTTATACAGTTTATCATTAAAAAATATGCCAGTCTACATACAAAATGATTTAGAACAATCATCAAAAGATAATATACAATATTTTTTAACAAAAAAATATGGGCTAATAAGGCAATATAAAACTCAAGGAATGGTAGATTTTAGAAATCCAAATTATTATTTCTTTCATGATTTTATTTTAAAAAAAATAGATATTCATATAAATTGTATTTTAAATATATTAGATAATCAGTATAAAGAAGACTTAAAAATAGAAGAAAAAAAAGTATTAAATGAAAAGATACAAATCTTTTACAAAAAAATAGATGATATGTTAGTAGAAATAATCTTTCATTATGCTGTTATAGATGAGTTATTAAAAGAGTATCCAAATACAGAAAGTCTAATAAATGCAAAAGAAAAACTAATTAATTACTATTATAAAGGTAATATAATATTAATGATAAAAGATGAAAAAAAAATAAGTATCAATTATACTAAAGGTATAAACTATATAAAAATAATACAAGACTACCAAAAAAAATATAAAAACAAACCAAGTATAATAAAATATATAAATTCAAAACATAAATTAGTAACTTCTTTAGAACATTTAAGTGTATATGAAATAGCGAAAATAGAATATGAAATAGATCTTATCTCGGAAGCTGTAAAAGAAATGAATAATTATATAGAATTTCATATGAAAGAATTTCTAGAAAAAGAAAAGAGTTATGATAATCAAAACTATCTAGAAGAAATAAATAGTATTATAGAAGAATATCAATATTTTGATAAAAATTATGAATTAATTAATTATGAAATAGAGACTCTTTATCAAAAAATATTATATTTAAAATACCAATATTTAAAAAATAATCTAGATTTTATTAATGATTCATTCCTATTAAATGACTACAAATCAGAAGAGTTATATCAAAAGTTAATTGAAGAAGATTTAGAAGAATATTATAACTCTAATGATATAGTAAAAGAAAATATTTATAATTTTTTGATTAACTATAAAGAGGATATTTGTAAGAATAAATATTTATTGTCATTGTTATTATTTGATTCAAATAACTTACTGTATTGGTTTAATCAAAAAGTAAATTTAAAAGAAGTATTAAAAGATAATTACATAAACTTTAAAATGAATTGTATAATGAATAAAATAAAAATAAAAGAAGAAATGTCTCTTGAAACTTATATTTACTTAAATTCATTAAAAGATACTAATTATTCATATTTAATAAATATTCATAAAGAATTAATTAAAAAAAATGGGATTAATAGATCATTATTAACAGGTATTAAAAAAATAGACTTTGATACAGAAATAGGGGATAAACTATTTGAATTGTTATGTTTAAGAGAAGATAAAGCTATAATATCCAGTGATGTTGAATTATTTCAAACAAATAGAAATTATTTAGGTATATTATCAAGTCTAGAATTTCAAAGCGGAACGAATATAATTAATATGAAAAATGTAATTCCAACGAACAATGTATCTATAACAATACCAAGTAGCGTAAATAGACTAAACTTGAGTTTTAAAGGAAAAATATCTACAATTATTATAGATAATTATAGATTTTCACATCTTTTATGTTTAGATAGTTTCTTTATAAATGAATTAGTAGAAAAATATTATGAAGACATATCAAAAAATAACACTCAATTTATAATAGGACCAGTAAATAAAAATAGTATTAAACTTATTGGAAAAGATAATGAAAAGGAATTATCTATTATTTTAAAACCAGAATATGTTGCTGTAAAATCTTTAGAAAAAGCTATGTTAAAACAAAATAAAATAATAAAAGAAAAAAAATGTAAATTAAAAAATGAATTTTCAGATGAAAATATAATTACCTATATAAATATGTTTAAAGAAAAGCCAAAAGGAGTACCTAGATGGGTAAAAATAAAATCATAATACATGTAGATATGGATGCCTTTTATGCATCAGTTGAGATGAGAGATAATCCATCAATTAGAAAGAAACCAGTAATTATTGGTTCCCTTCCTCATGAAAGAGGCGTTGTAGCAACCTGTAATTATGAGGCAAGAAAATACGGAGTACATTCTGCCATGAATATTAAAGAAGCCTACAAATTATGCCCAAAAGGAGTCTATATTCATCCAAATTATGAAAAATATAAAAAAGTATCCAATCAAATTCATAAAATATGGGATGAATACGCCATAGAAAAGGAAGCTATTGCTTTAGATGAAGCCTACTTAGATATTACAGACAAAGTTAAGAATATAGAAGAAGCAAGAATGATTGCAAAAACGATAAAAGAGAGAATACTAAAAGAAGTTGGACTAACTTGTTCAATTGGTCTAGCATACTCAAAGATTGCAGCAAAAACAGCAAGTGAAGAGAAAAAACCAAATGGATATTTTGAAATTCTAACGAAAGAAGATTTTGTAAAACTAGTAATCGGTAGAGAAGTAGATGCTCTTCATACAGTAGGAAAAAAATCAAAAGAAAAGTTAAATGAAAATAATATATATACAATTAGAGATATACAAAATAATAAAGAAAAAGTACTAAAACTATTTGGTAAAAGAGGAGAATTTATCTATAATATATCCTTTGGAATAGACGACAGAGAACTAAAACCTTATAACCCTGAAAATGCCCAATCATTAAGTCGAGAAGTAACTTTTCAAAAAGATGAAAATGACAAAGAATTTTTTAAAGATATTTTATTCCTTTTAGCAATCTGTATAGAAAATCAATTAAGAATAAGAAAATTACATGGAAATGGAGTAACTTTAAAAATAACCTATTCAGATATGAAAACAATTACGAGACAAAAATTATCTACATCATGTGATAGTGCAATAGAAATACAAGAAGAAGCCTTAAAACTACTAGAAGATGTTGAAAAAAGAAGTATTCGTTTAATTGGAACAGGACTTTATCAATTAAGAACCCAAGAGATAAAACAATTATCTATAGAGGACTATTTAGAAAAAGAAAATAATATAGAAGAAAGAACAAGTAGAGAATTTGAAAGATTAAAAGAAAAATATAAATTAGATTTTAAAAATAATATAGAAAAACTATATAAAACAGATACTTTATTTAAAACAATAGAATATATGAGAAAACATCGACCAAATTAAAAATGGCTTACCCAACAAGCCATTTATATTTTTTTACACTATATAGTGGTATAAAAGGAATCAAAATAGGAGTAGATTTAGAATAGTTTTGATAATCAGCATCTTTTCCATAAGTTCGATCTTGTCTAAGTTCCAATCTTCTTGCACCACTAAACATAATATAAATAATTCCAATAAAACCAATAGTAGAAAATATCCACTGACCAATTCCAGTTAAAGAAGAAACTCCAGAAATAAATACTCCTAGCCAAATAATTAATTCTCCTAAATAGTTTGGACATCTAACAATCTTAAATAAACCAGTATCAACAAAACGATTAGGATTATTCTTTTTAGCTTTACTTTTTTGGAAATCTGATAAAGACTCTAAAAAAATACCAAGTATAGTAATAACTAAACCTATATAATAAATATTATCAACTCCACTATTATTAATAAAACGAAAGAAAATGGGAGAAGTCATAAATAAATATAAAAGAGCACAACTTAACCATAACATTACTTTTATTGGGAATTTCATATTTTTTCCATCAGAGATTTCTTTTTTCATTTTACTATTATAAGTAGAACTCTTAATCTCTCTAATTGCTAGAAAACCTCCTAAACGAATTCCATAACAGATTAAGGTAACTGCTCCAAGAATATAACCAATATTTAATTGATTTCTAAATAAAATAAGTAACATAACTCCAACAATTGATATAGAAAATCCATATCCTAAAGAGATAAACCATACATATTTTTTAAATCCAATCATACATACTAATAAAATCATTATAAAAATAATGAATAATTCAAATGTAAACATATTATCACCACAATAATTATATCAAATATATAATCTTTTTAGAAGATAAATAATATGATATGATGACAAAAAGGAGAGAGTAAAATGATACATTATATGAAAATAAATGATAGTGCTTTTAAAAGAATGAATAATGGGACAAAAGTTAGAGAATATCGTATGAATGATGAAAAAAGAAGAAAAGTACAAATAGGTGATATAATAGAATTTCATAAAATATCAAATCCAGAAGATATAATAGAAATGAAAGTAAAAGATATAACAACCTACAAAAAATTAAAAGCTGCTATAAAAAAGTATTTTGATAATGATTTTAGTAGTAGACATAAAGATATAGATAGTACAGTGCAATCTTTTTATGATAGAGGATTTTTAACACAAGAAGAGGAAGAAAAATATGGAATAGTAGTTTTTCATATAGAAAAAATAAAAAGAAAACTACTAGACAAATAAAAAAACATATATTAGAATAGATTTAAATCTTATAAAGAGTGATGGAGGGACTAGCCCTATGAAATCACACCAACCTATTAAATTAGGTGGTAAAGCTAGATCGATAAGATAACTATAATAGACTTAAGAGTTATCTTAAGTCTTTTTTTTGGAGGAGAATTATGAAATATTATAGTAATGAAATAGTTTTTAGATCACACCCAGATAAAGTATGTGATCAAATTAGTGATGCACTATTAGATGCATATTTAAAGGAAGATAGAAATAGTCGATGTGGTATTGAAACAGTAGGAGGAAAAGGAAAAATATTTATAACTGGAGAAGTAACTTCAAACGCTAAAGTAAATATAGAAAAGATTGTAAAAAGAGTACTAAAAGATGTTGGATATTCAACAAATTATGCAATAATAAACAATTTAGGAGTTCAAAGTATTGATATAGCAAGAGGTACAAACAATGAAGTAGGTGGGGCAGGAGATAATGGTATGATGTTTGGTTATGCCATAAGAGAAAATAAATATTATCTTCCAACAGCAATGATAATACTACAAGAATTTAGTAAAGAATATGATAAATTAAGAAAAAAAGACAAACGATTCTTACCTGATGGTAAAGCACAAATTACTGGTATTTATGAGGATAAAAAATTAAAGAAAATAAAAGATTTTACGATTTGTTATCAAAATACAGAAGAAGAAAGAGACATAACAGATAATATTTTAAAAGAAATCGCTAAAAAAATATGTACAAAGTATAATATTGAAATAGAAAAATTCTTAATTAATCCAACTGGTAGATTTGAAATAGGTGGATTTGAAGGAGATGCAGGCTTAACCGGTAGAAAAATAGTAGTAGATACCTATCAATCATTTGCTCCAGTTGGAGGAGGTGCCTTCTCAGGAAAAGATCCAACAAAGGTTGATAGAACTGGAGCTTATAAAGCCCGTGAGATAGCAAAAAAAATACTAATAGAAAACAAAGAATATAACTGGTGTGAAGTACAATTATCATACGCAATAGGAAAAAAAGAACCTCTTGCGATATATATACAAACAGACAAAGGTAACATTATACCAAATAAAGAATTATATAGAGAATGTATCCTAGAAAATATGATAAAAGATTTAGATATGTACAATATAAAGTATGAAGAAAAAGCAAGATATGGGCATTTCACAAAATAAAGAAATAAATAATGAATAAGTAAAAAGTATTAGAAAGATTTTTCTAATATTTTTTATATAATTAATTTTATTATAATTGTATTTAGTTCATATTTAATTTTTCTATTTAGTAATTTTAATAATTGAAATAATAATTCTTATAAAAAGAAAAAATCCCTTGTTTTACAAAGAATTTTAATTATGTTATAACTCCTTTTCGAAGGAGGGTTTTATGTTAGAAGTTCGAAATTATAAAAAGAGAAAATTGTATGATATGAATGTATCGAAAGAAAATTCAGTAGAAATAAAAAAATTAAAAAAAGGAGAAAAAGCATCTATTCTTTCTGATACAATGTTTAAGGCTATGTTTTATCATACAAAAAGAATAAAGTATTCTGCTAAGCTTATATCTTATT
>CAMOWA010000056.1 GCA_946628005.1 uncultured Caryophanales bacterium | reverse complement strand
ATTACAGAAAGGAAAAAACTTTTAGGTCAGTTAACCGCATATCTATTTTATACACTTATTTGCTATCGTGTAATTGCGGGAGCCGGCTCTGCCCCGGCGACCTCCAGTTTATGAGACTGGCGAGCTACTAGACTGCTACCATCCCGCGACATTATATAATAAATAATGGCTATGTTCCAAGAATTTTATTCGCGCGTACTTGCGGGAGGAATTAAGCCAGATACCCGTCTCGTGGCACCATTATTTATTGAAATGATCTCTGGGAGATTCGAACTCGCCATTTGTAGCTTGAGAGGCTACTGACCTAAACCATTAGTCGAAGAGACCAAAAGCGGCTTCAGAAATTATTTCAACTAGTATACATCCTCATTAAAAAAACGAGAATGGAATTAAAATCTAAAGCCTACAGTTCTCGTACTGTTTAAACGGTGGTTATCCTCTCACACCTAGGAGATATTTCCCCAGTCTTTAACATGAACTGCAAATTCTCAAACGCTACACGTCCTATTTACTCCTCTTTATCGTTCCTTATAAAGAATCTTTCAATAGCAGATGACCCCGGCGGGATTTGAACCCACGACTTTGCCGTGAAAGGGCAATGACTTAGACCACTTGTCGACGGGGCCAGTATATGTTACTTTTATCACAAGATGGGAGTAACCAACCCAACCTGGTCTTACAACAGTTCAGTTTATAGTCCTAACTGGGATGGCAGCAAACTGTAAAGGACTAGCAGTTTAGGTTTTAATCCTCCGCGGAACTCTGCCAAACCATAGGATCTTCATTATAATACTCTTCACACTGAACTTCACAATCAAACGAATCCCAGTAATAATTATTTTCCATAATATATACCTCCAAGACAGCTTGGATCAGCTCTTTTTGATTAACAGTCAAATGCTTTATAAAATTGCTGTATCTGTCTTTCTTTATCTTATATATATATTATATAAAAAATTTTTACAAAAATCAATAATACCAGAGATAAGTTTACACTTATAAACTGTTGTTTTTTAAACAAAAAGTTCAAGCTATTTTAGCTTCTCTGGCATTAAGGATAGATGACTATAACCTTATACTTCGTCATCTATGGTTAAATAAGGAAAGTTTGAATAATAAGGTTTTCTCCTAATTTAAAAAGTTGCAAATAAAAAGTGACAATACCTCTTTTATATTTTTAATTTTTAGGCGAGAAAATTAAAAATACGAGGAAAATCCCGCATTTTGGACGTCTCCTAACGTGGAAGCGGATCTCCACAATTCTCGCTACTGGATTTGAACCAGTGACCTCACGCGTATCAGACGTGCGCTCTTCCTGCTGAGCTAAACGAGAAAAATAATAGTTTAAGTTTACTTTCAAAACAGCTTTTATAAATTATCTTTATCTTACATATATATTATATAAAAAATTTTTTAAAAAATCAAAACAAGACACTTTTATCCACATTATAAAATATTAAGCTTTATTGTAAATAGAAATTATTTTGCTGTCTGTGCCTTAAAAATTGATGCGCTTGATAAAATAATCAACAAGCTCAGAAAATAAACCAATACCGAAGGTGAGATTCGAACTCACAAATTATCACTTTTGAGGCGATTGCCTATGCCAATTTGGCTACTTCGGCTTATTTTATTTAAATAAAAAGGCAGTTTAGGTTTACCTCCGCGACGAACTCTGCCAAACTGGAGGAAATGCACTTTACTTCGCTTCTTATTTTTTAGAGAGGCTTTTCCGCTATGCTACATACTCCTCATAATTAAAATAAATAGGATCGGTAGTAGTTTAAGTGCTAAATCCGTGTTAAGACCTCTATAAACAGTTCCGACGGGATTCGAACCCGCGATCTTAGCAGTGACAGTGCTACGAGATAAGCCGCTACTCCACGGAACTATAATGTCAGTTTTCCTCGTAAGGACGCACTGACTAACGCATCTGCAGATTGTCTGTTTTTACCCCGAAGTAACGGCACTCGGTAAAACTTCCCTAAAACGCCTGCGGCAAGAGACTAAAGGCTTACGCCATCTTTAAGTTCTTGTTGAACTAGGTGAGGATCTTGCAAGCAATCTCCAAAGTCATCTCAATCTGAAGTTTTAAGTGTTAAGATTGGAAACAAACACTGCATACTGCTGAAGGGATTCGAACCCCCACTGTATTGATCCTAAATCAATTGCCTCCTGCCATTGGGCTACAGCAGCTTAATTAACTGCTCGACAGGGACTCGAACCCTGGACAGCGCGGTTAACAGCCGCGTGCTCTAACCAACTGAGCTATCGAGCATTTTTTATCTTATATATATATTATATAAAAATTTTTTTAAAAAATCAACTGAGAGATAACTTTGCTGTAATACCATGTTTTAAAAGTTCATTATTAATATACTCTAAATCACTTTCATCAAAATCATCATCAAGAGAAAAAGAAGTTACTCCATTAAGAATATCTCTAATAACATCTTCGCATTCCTGCTGATGTTTACAATAAGGAGAAAATGCTCTATTTTCAATAGCATTATTACCCCATCGAGTTGGATTAGGACTCCAAAGATCAAAATTACAATAAGGGGAATCATGATAACCAAGCATTTATTTTTCTCCTTTCTTTAACTTTCTATAAATATTATAACAAAAATTTTTTAATTTTTCAAATTTCAGTTTAAATCTACAAAACGCCGACTAGAAAGCTTCAATTTCTAGATTTAATAAATATTTGGCGAAGTCAATATTGCTGAACAGCGTTTTTCTTTTTCAATTTTTATAAATATATTATAATAAAAATTTTTTAAAAAATCAATAAAAGAATTACTTTCCGCGACGTTGGTTACGATATATACCAATTTATAGTTTTACTAGTGCCTACGAGGACTCATTGGATCGCTTCCTCCCCTATCGCTAGGCTTTCACTCATTCTTTTATTGATAGTGGACATGGTGGGATTTGAACCCAATCTTCTTCATTGCAAATGAAGCGCATTCCCAATTATGCTACCAGCCCATTTTAATTTTCATCTGTTATCGGTTCTAAAGTATATTCAATATTATCTATATATTCCAATGGTATTCCTACTTCTTCAGCAATTTGCTCTTGGATAAATAAATCATTATAATCATTTCCCCAAAAGCAATAAGAACCATTAATAGAAATATTATATTTTACTTTAAAACCATTCATTTTATATACTCCTTAAAATATATTAGCAGACTATTGCGAACTTGCGGTCTGCCAGCGCGACACCTTTTTATACTGGGTCATGTATCCAGTTTTAAATTAAATGTGCGATAAATCGTCACAGATAGGTGCTTATACCGTCCAAAGTGGGTTAGGTATCTCTTGCTACCTATCAACGCAAGAGTTTTAAATCGGGTGTGCAGTAAGTCGTCGCAGGAGCGGCGGCCGCAATCACACGCATCTGTTTAGGGTTGCACAGATAGTTTTAGAGTATCTTACGGATCTTCCCCTGCTCTATGAGGTATCTCTCCTCAGTGTCCCTAAGTATTCAGCTTTATTTTCTTTTGGCTTTTAATGCTTGCCTACCGATTTTATACAACAAGACTCTTAGCAGTTTTTAGTAAATTATAGAAGATACAAATAAACTTGCTCAAAAAAATCTACTTCGTTGACTTTTGGTCAAATTTTCCCGTATCTGTTTTTTTATTATTGCAGATAGAGTCTTTATCTTTGTATTATATTTTAATTTTCTTCACAATACTTTTTAACAAACTCGTCCAGATCTTGATAAAATTCATTTTCTAAAAATCCGTTAGATTCTGTTACATCATCTTTAATTTTCCAAATAGTATACTCAACATTTTGATTATAACAATCTTGTACATAATCATTATATTCTTTTGAATCTGGTTCATATCCATTTTCAATAGCATCTTCATCAAAATGAGTTGATATACCATAAGCATCCATTAAATCATATGATCTTTCTATTGCGCTCTATTCCGCATCTTCAAAATCAAAATATTCTTCAACAACAAAATCTTCAATGCCATGATAGCCATTATAAGTTTGTTCCATTACATGAATAGCATAACGATCCATTTATTTTTTCCTTTTTAATTTTCTATAAATATTATAACAAAAAATTTTTTAAAAATCAAAAAAGAGGATTTTTAAATCCTCTTTTGGAAATTATATATTAATCAATTTCGTAAGTTTTACCTTTTATCTCAATTGATCCATCTTTCTTAGACTTTAGCTTATCACCAACATATAGTACAACACCATTTTTATCAGTAAAAATATAAACATCATTTCCATCATTTACATTATTCTTATTCTTTACAATTGCACCATTTGTGTTTATAAGAATCTGCCCTTCAGAAATTTCATTTCCATAAGAAAGATTTCCACTATTTAGTTTATAACCACTATCATATTCAGCATCAACGCCGGCGAATTTTCCTTCATCAGATTTAGCTTCAAGAATAATTCCATTCTTTACAAACTTCTTAATCTTAGAAACATATCCATTTTCAGCTAATCCATTATTCTTAAAATAGAAATTATAAGTATCATCTTCAAGCTCAATCTTTACTGTACCATCTTTACGAGATCCATCTTCTTCAGAAGCAGAGAAATAATAAAGCTTCTCAAAATCTGATTCTTTTATCTGATCTCCAGTAAAATCAATATATTCAGTATCTCCAGATTTATTTACATATTCTCCATCTTCAGTGGTTACTAAACCATAAAGCATTCTTCCCATTTCATCAAAGGCATAATGCTTGCCATTAATTTTCTTAATTGTATTCTTTACAATCTTGCCACTATTTTCTGCATACCACCAAGAATACTCATCATTATCATAATCTTCCTGAATATAATCTTCATCTGGAACTGCCCAAATCCAACCCTTCTTTACCATAGCGCCATCTTCATTCATATAAGTCATATTACTAGAAGATGCAATATTAGAAGCAGTTGCAACTGGTGCCCATTCACTTAACATATGACCGTCTTCAGTATTAAATCTATAGGTGACTCCATTAATAGTCTTCTTTTCATCTAGAGATTTCTTTCCAGTAGGCTTAAAGAAAAACCAATAATCTTTAGATTCTTCATCATCTTCAACAGAAATCTGTCTCCAACCAATAGTGATAGCACCATCATCTGGATCTCCAGCATAATAAAGAGCTTCTTTCCAGCCATCTTCATCATCCTCATCTATCATAGCGATACTAGAGGCATCAATCCATCCATAAAGCATCTTTCCCTCGGTATCAAAGGCATATTTCTTACCATTGATTTCTTTTAGTGAAGAAGATGTAATCTCATCTTTTTTTGTTAAATAAGCCTTTCCATCCTTACCAAAATAATACCAATCATCATTATATTTAATCCAACTATTACGAATCATCACTCCAGTTGAATCTAAATAATAATAATTATCATCATCTTCAAGAATAGTATCTGTTACAATAGCTCCATTATTGTCAACATAATACCAATTATCATTGGACTTTGCCCAACTTTCTGTTATCACAGAACCATTCTTATCATAATATCTCCATTCATTATTCTCGTTTTTGCTCCAATTAGCTGCAAAAGCCATAGAACTCATAGTAATTGCCATTGTTGCAGAAACGAGAAGTGTCTAAATAAACCTATTCTTCATTTTTAATATACTCCTTTTTATTTAAAAAAAATATTTAAAGACAAAAAACTGCGGTCTTCTGTCTTTTATGACGCTAAATATTCCCTTAATGCGTTCGCACGAATTGGATTCCGCATTTTTCTTAAAGCTTTGATCTCAATTTGTCTAATTCGTTCTTTTGTAAGACCGTATTCTTTACCAATTTCTTCAAGAGTAATTGCTTTATCACCAACCAATCCAAATCTCTTTTTTAATATATCTGCTTCTCTACTGGATAAAGTTGATAAAATATTATCAATAGCTTCCATTGTACTATTATGAAGATATGCATTTTCTGGATTTGTAAATTTTTTATCTTCTATAAAAGAAATTATTGAAAATTCTTCTCCATCATCATCAGATAAAGATGCATCTAAACTAATAGTATCTTCCATATTTTGGCATAATTTTTTGACTTCTTCTACTGGTAATTTTATTTTTTCTGCAATTTCTTGTTCTGTTGGTTCTCTTCCCAATTCAACAGTTAACTATCTTGAAATTAATCTTATTTTATTCATTGTTTCTACTGCATGAACAGGAATACGAATCATTCGTCCATAATCAGCAACAGCTCTAGATAAACACTACTTTACCCACCAGGCCGCATACGTTGAAAAACGAAAACCTTTTGTAGAATCAAATTTATCAACAGCTTTAATTAAACCTATATTTCCCTCTTGGATTAAATCTTGCAAAGGAACGCCGCATCCTTGATAATGCTTAGCTAAAGAAATAACTAATCGTAAATTTGCTTCAATTAAAGTATTTTTAGCTTTCTAATTACCTTCTTGAGCTTCTTTTATATAATTCATTTCATCCTCAAAAGATAACATATCAAAGCTATTTATTTCATTAATATAAGCTTTTAAAGAACTATCAATATAATCTTTAATCATTTTTTTCCTCATATAAGTTTTTATAATTTTTAACGCCAAAACAGGAGCGGAAGGATTCGAACCCTCATTAACGGTTTTGGAGACCGCAGTTTTACCATTAATACTACGCCCCTATATACAATGAAAAATATTTTTCATTGTATTTTTATTTATAAATTATTATAGCAAAATTTTTTAAAAATGTCAAAAAGAATTATTTTGAGCTTTAATAAAAATATTAGATTCTTCTTCTAAACATTCAATATTTTTATATTTTAAACTATTTAGTAAATTTATCATTCTTTCTTTTTGTTCGTTAGAACCAACACATAAATATAAATATCCATTATTTTTTAAAAAATTCAATCCATGTTTAATAACTTTTTCTAATAATACGTCTTCATTTGAATCATTACCAACACAAAATGACGTTAATGGTGTAAAAATTTTTTTTAAATTTCTTATATCTCTGAAAGAATCTTCTAAAACGCAATATTCATAATTAAAAAATGGAACAGAAGAAAATATAATATCAAATTTTTCAGTATTATTTAAATTTTCATAAATATCAGATTTAATAAAATTGCAATTAATAATATTATTATTTTCTGCGTTCATTTGAGAGTATTTTATTGCACTATCAGTGATATCAACACCTGTTAAAAAAATATTTTTATTTAAATTTTTAAGTAATGCTAATCCAATAGCTCCTGAACCACATCCCATATCTAGAATAGATATATTATTTAAATCATTCTAAATTATATCTTTATATAACATTTGATATAATTGATTAGATTCATCACTTGGCTAAAAGACTAGTCTATTTCCTTTTAAAGAAATATTATTCCACATATCCTGCCCTTTCTTTAAAAAGCTTTAATCTATTTGAATTAATCATATTTATTAAGTTATCTTCTTTATTATTAAAAATATATGGCATATAATGTTTTGATAATAAATTATCTGTATAATTATCTTCGAATATTTCAATATGATTTATATAATTGAATAATAAAACATTTATTAAACTATTAATTAATATATTCTAATTATTAGATATATTTTCTTGATAAATAATATTTAAAATATTTTGAAAATCATCTTTATCAAAATCTTTATGGTCTTTTAAAGCAAAAATTAGTTTATTTAAATATTTAGCAATATCATATTCATTATTCATTTTCTAAAACCTCTTTTATCTAAAGAATTTTTAAAATCTATTCTTTTATATATGGTATAAAAATTTCATTTTCAGAACTATTTAAAATATAATTAAAAACATTATATTCTTCGTATTTTTTTGCTAAAAACAAAAATTTTGCTTTATATAAATTACAAACTGTCTCACAAGGAATATTATAATCTTTATTAGACTCATAACATGCTCCGAGACATTGCTTTAAACAAAATAATTTAATAGGACAATAATTACATTTTAATCCCATTGAAGGATTTTTTAAAATGATATTAAAATAACCATTTACTCCATCACTAGCTTTTATATCTACAATCTCATTATTCTGAATTTCAAAATATCCTCCTCTAAAATGAGGATATGCTGTTCTATGACATGGGATAATACTTAAATTATAACAGTTAATATATAATTGTTTATTTAATGAACATGTATTATCTACTTCTTCACATAAAAATCCTTCAAAATCAATTAAATAAAATAAAATTGGATCCATGGAAATTGGAGCATTAAAGCCATATTTTTCTCTAATATCTTTATCATGAACAAAAGTATTAATAGCAAAAGTTTTTAAATCATAATTACATTCTTTCCATCTATAATTAAATATATGATCTAATAATTGTAAATATTTTTGTATTTTATTTTCTGTCCAATCATCATTTCGAACTTCTAATGCACAAAAAGATAATTCCTTTTTATGAGTAACAGGTTCAAAATATTTTCTTTGTTTTTCTATTAACCAATCATAATTTTGAATCCAGGATTCTATATTGCAAGCTGCAATCATAGGATGAATTCCATAATTATTTTTTGCACAAAATTCAAAAGCATTTTGAAAATATTCTTCTAAATTATTTTTTGTTTGTTTTTCTCTTGTATTTATAGCATAATAACCATCAGTAGACCAAGAAAAATAAATTCTAACATTTAAATCTTTTTTAAATTTATCAATCCAATACTATACTTTTTCAATTTCATCCTTATTTTTACAAAAATCTAAATTACAAGGAATATTAATTTTTTTATAGTCATTTTTATAATCATTACAAATTAAACAAATTTGATTATAATAATTATATAAAATCTATATTAAATCATAAAAAAGTCCATCATAAAACATATCTCCAGCAAATAAACCAACAGTTAATAAATAAATTTCATTTTTAAAAAAATAATTTAATAATAATTGAATATTATTTAAAATCTATTCTTTATTACAAGAAAATCTTTCTGGATATAAATTATTTCTATAATTATTAATATAGCAATAATCACAAGTCTAATTGCATTCACTTCTTATCATTAACTCAACTTCTAAAAATTTTCTAACATGTGAATTTATTTTTTTTATTGAGGAATATTTTGGTAATAATGTTTTTATAAAATTCTAAAAAACTAAATTATCTTCATTATTTATCTTCATTATATTTTTTCCTTATAAAATTTTTATTTAAAACATCTTCTAAAATATCTAAAGTGCCATTTGCATACCATCTAATTTTTCCTAAAGTATTTCCAAAAGCACTTCCTGTTGCCGCAAGATTATTATCCCAGCATCCTAAATTAGTAGATAATAAAAAAGCATGTCTTAATAATTTTGCTTTATCATAAGAATAACTGTAATCAATTTGATTCATACTTGATAATAATTCCATTAAATTAACAATATTACTAAATAAACAAGCAATAGAATCTTTACCATTTATATATGACCATTTGTAAAAAAATTTATTTATATCTTTTTCAGAACTTGTTAATAAATTTGGACAAGAATTAGAATTTAATAATTCTTTTCTTATACTTTTTTCATTTTCATCAGAATTAGAATTATTTTCTTCTTTATCTAAACTATATATAACATTATGACAATTAATAATCTGTCCGTTATAACGAATTTTTAATTCATAAATTCCTGAAGCACAATAAGGACTATTAAAATCTTTATTAATTAAAACATCTTTTTTATCTTGAGAAGTTATTAATTTATAAATAATATCATCTAATATTTCATTAATATTATTTTTATTAGGATATAAATTTAATAATTCATTAGCATATTTTTCTACGTGTCCAGTAAAAGATCCCCATCCTCTAATTGGAACAATTTTTTGTTCTTTTAAAAATATTGAATCCTAATTAAATTTAGCTAATAAAATTCCGTCTTCTTTTGTTGCATTATAAGTAGTCATAGCTGCTGCTACAAAAGAATGAAAATAAATATTTTCTTTTTTACTATCTTTTATAACATCATTAAAAAATGTATTTAATTCACTCCAATATTTTTTTATATTATAATTATCTGTATCATATATATATTTTAAAATATTAATATCTACAACATTATGAAAATTTAAATGAATTTCCATTTGTGAATTAAAATTATATGTATTTATTTTACTTATTAAATCTTTTATATTATTTTTAATAACAAAAGGATCTATACCTCTATTAATTAATGTACCATATTCTCCATCATAAGAAATCTATATGGATAAACAAAATTTTCTATTATCTAATAAATTATCAATTTTTTCTATTAAATTGAAAATTGAATCTATATTATTAACAAAATTTGAAGAAAAAAATAAAGTATTCCATTTTGGAAAAAAAGATAATAAATCATTAAGTATATAACAAAAATCATTTAAAGATAATGTTGGTTCCTATCCCCATAAATCAATGCTATAAATATGTTCAGGAATAATTTGATATTTTTCTATAATTTGTTTTATATTTTGAAAATATTCTCCATTTTTAAAACTATTTTTTAAAAGAATATTTTCTTTTATATGTGATTGAGAAACTGTTTTTGCAATTTCACAATATTTACAATTTAAATTACACTATTCACTTGATATTAAAGAAATTTTTAAATTTTCTTTATCTAAATTAATCATTTTTTTCCTCTTCTTATTTCATTCTATTACTGCATCCTTCACTAGTATCTTCACTATTATCTCTATCTCTATTAGAACCATTCCAACTATAACTACATTGATGAGCATTAACACCATTATAAATTGTTTGCCATGGCTGTGCAGTAATTAAAGTTCCAGCAGCTATTGAAGTTGAAGGATAAGTTCCTCCAATCCATGATTTCCAAGTATCTGCTTTAGTATAAATATCTGCGCCACTAATCATAAAATGTCTCATATCATAAATTTGAGTTGCTAAATTATTCATTGTAGCTGCAGTAGCTAAATTACCTTGTCCTCCTCCGCTGGGAGTTTTATCTGGATTTTGAGTTGGATTTGTAGCACCCAAAGATCTCCAAGCACTATTTAATTTAGCATAAAAATTTGTAATATCTGCCCATGTAATAGTATTACCAGCTGCTATACTCATAATACCCACTCCTAATCTATATAATTCAACTCTTCTTTTATTACAGGATTAGTATATAATCTAAATCCTAAAAAATAAGAAGGATTATATAATTCCATAAAACTTACATTATCTATAATTATATCTTTTTGAGCATAAGTATTAATCATTTCTTTAGGAATAGATTCACCTTCAAATTGCTAATAAATTATAATATTGGTAATTTTTTTTGTTAATAAAATTTTACATAATACATTCTAATAAAAATCATAAATTTTTTCTTTTTCTTCTAAAGAAATTTCTCCAATAAAACCAACACTAATAAAAGAATTATATATTTTATTCTAATACAATATAGTACCTTCTCCATCAAAAGAAAAATAAGGTCTAATATTATTAGATGTTTCTAAAGTCAAAATATGTGTTTCATTAGCATTGTCAATAAAATGAATAATAAGTTTTCTTTCCATTTATTATCACCTTTTTAACTATTATATAATATATTTTATCATAAAAAAATAAAAAAGTCAAGTTATTTCTAACTT
>CAMOWA010000055.1 GCA_946628005.1 uncultured Caryophanales bacterium | reverse complement strand
TTTGTATCACTTTTAATTGGTTTAATCTGATAGATTGGACCTTCGGGTTATGAGCCCGAATAGGCCAATATTTAGAGATATTTCAAAAATTTCCAAAATGTTGTAAAGTGTTACAGCTCTAAGAGTATCTTTGTTTTAACTTATTCTAAAATATCGTGAAATATTGCGATATATTGTTCGCTTTTAAGATTTTCGCCGCTTTTCCGCCGTTTATTTTTATGGAATAAATTGGTACTTTCAAGCTATATATGAAAACTTTTTCCGCTTTTTTTGGTTGACCAATGGTTGTCATTTGGTATACCAAAATCACTTTTAGATGGATACAATTTGTATACATCATGTATACATTCCGTATACGGCACGTCGACGGATCGTTGACGGAAATATTTTTCATAAATGACTTGACTTTTAGAGATTTTTAAGTGATTAATAACAACAATTTTTAAGGAGGTAGCTTATGGGAAGTTATAGAAAAGTAGGCGATGACATTTTAAAAGAATGGTTGGATTTTAGAGAAGAAGAACTTGGTTCTCTTACTTGTAAAGAAGATAAAGAGCATTTTATTTATTTTGAAGAAATCTCAGAAGATATTTTAAATAATGTTTCTGGTAATAACATTGAATATGTAAAATCTCGATTAGAAAAACTCGATGATAATATTATGGAATACATGCATTATTGGTTTGAAAAGTATTATAGAAATGGTTTCTGTGATGCAGTAGAATTATTATCTGGCTGTCTTAGATGATTGTATGGATCATTATAAAATATGTTCTAAATGTAAACAAAAATATACTCAACATTCTGCTATTTCTAGAATAGATAATAAAACCAATATATGTCCAACCTGTGGAATTAGAGAAGCTTTAGAGCAATTTATTAAACAACAAAATACCCCAGGGAATTAACTCCCTGAGGTTGTTTTTTATGCTTTGTACCGCTGCCACATGGATACTATACATGCTTAAAGCTCACATTTTTAAAATCATTATAATCTAAAATTATCTCTTCATTTCTATATTTTTCTTTTGCTATTATTAATGCTTCTTCTTTACTTTCCGCTTCTATCTTAATCACTCTTTGAAGTATTTCTTCTATTTCTATATTATATGTATCCATATCTCAATACATCTCCATTTTGATTAAATTATAATAATTCATACTTGTATAAGCTTTCCATCATTTGGTTTTTATATTTACTCGCAATTGATTTTAAATTATCTTTTTCTGCTTTATCACATAAATTAGCATTAAACTCATCTTGAAAATTCTTAAATATGTCTATTATGTTATTATATGTACTATCAGACACAATCCTTAATATTTCAGTAATACACTTTTTACATTCATTGTGCCCTTTAGTATATTTCATATATCTTTCTGCATTTTCTGTATTCATATCTAAGCCTTCATCAATTAATATTTCTAAATTATCAAAGAATTTTCTAATATATTTAATACTGTCTGGTAAAATATATGTTTGATACCAATACAAATTATACTTTTCTTTTTTATCTGCATTTCTTTCATCACGTTCATTATTAAAAATAAAAATCACAACTGAGAAGTTCAAAATAGCAATTAATATATCTATAATTCTTGTAATTAAATCTGTTATAAATTGAGAATCACCTGACCCCTTATTAATAAAATATACAACTGTTTGTCCTATTGCGATACTAAAAACACATATAAATATATGAGGCCAATATTTTATTATTTTCTGTTTCATATCATTAACCTCCAAATACATCTATATTGTTTAAAGCATCATTTATTCCATCTTCTATATTTAACTTCACTATATCGTTACATTCGAAAAGATATTTTTTTTCAAAACTTTCTTTGCCTAAATCTCTTACACTTTTTCCGAGCCATCCTAGGAAATAAGAAGAATTTAACGCAAAAACATCTTGTGGAATAATGATTTTTATTTCATCATTTTCGTTTTCTATTTTATCTATTTCCAATCTTTTTCTTAGGTTCACACCATTATCTCTTCCTGATAACACTTTTTTATTTTGAATATATTGTTTTAAATCGATTGTAAACACCCTATTTTTCCTCCTTACTTAATAATTGCTCAAAGTATTTTCTATCCAAATACAACTCCATTGAAATAATTGTTCCTGGAAATTTATTTTGTAAATTATATACACATTTTTTGTCTGGTTTCTTATTCAAATCATTATCTTCATTAAATGCTATTTGATAATATGCTTTGCCATTAGTATTCTTTGCCTCTAATTTATATGTACCATCAAATAATATCTGGCATTTTCCTGATGTAATACTCATTAAAGATTTCTTATTTTCTATCTTTGCTCCAACATCCATAAAGTTTTTTATTAGCTTTATTGTTCCATTTCCTCTGTCATCATTTCTATCTTTTCTTTTTTTACTAATATTTTGCTGTAATGAATATAATGTCCAAAGCATCTCTTCAGTATATGATATTTTATCTATAAAATTATAATTCTTTTTGGTATGTTTTTCAAGTTGATTTTTTGTGTACTCAGTTGTATCAGCTTCTTTCAGGCTATCATATATGCTGTTCCCAAAATTCATTAAAACCAATCTACATTTCCCATAACTTTCACCTTGTTCTGGTTTATCAAAATATCCTAATGCATGCCACGTTCCATTTATTCCACTATATTGCTCGGAATTATTTATTACTTCTCCTATCATGTTTGAAAAGGCATTTTTTCCCAGCATAGTTAATTCATATCCCTGTGTGTGTAAACATTTCTGATAAAATTCAACTACACGCTCACTCATCTCACCAGATTCTAAGTTAGATAAAGTATCTAATATTTCACTATCTGGAGTAGACTGATCTATTATACCCAAATGTTTAGGTAGCCCTGTTATATTAAATAATTTTCTTGCTTCTATTGAATTAGGTGCCGAACCATGTAAAAATATTTTTTTATTTTTATATCTTGGTAGTGATAATATTATTAAATCTGTTATTAACGAAGCACATAAACCCAGTTCATTACATTGTGAATAATTAAAGTAAATTGAATGAATGTGATTATTTGTTCCTGCATAGTAAATCTTTTTTAACGTAACTATTGTTTCGTTTGGATTATTTATAAAACTAAAAATTTTAGGTATATTTATTGTAACTTCTCTTTGATTCTTTTCTCTTCTTACCTTCTTTTTGAAATTAGTTTCATCCAAAACTTTTATTATTTTTGAACCATTATTGTGATAACCACTATCTATATATATGCCACTAATTTGTTTCTTAGGCTTCTTTTTTTTATTTTTCTTTTGTCTTTCTTTCATTATTCTTTTGTATTTATTACTTAAAAATTTTTTGTGCTTATTTTCTTTTTCTGACTTTTTTAAACTCATTTACATTCCTACTTAATATTATATGGCTCACTATCTTCTGCAACCATACCTAGATTGTCATCTTTTTCATCATCAGTTTGTCCGTATTCAATAGGATCATCATCCATAAATGTATTTGTTAGCACAAAAAATTTGTCAAAGAAATCAAATAATTTTTGAATTACATTTTTCTTCTTTGTTTGTCTTACGTTATCTTTTGTAAAGAATGACATTGGTGGTAATATATCAGATATCTCTGTTCCTGCAGTTTCTACCATTCCTTTTTCAAATGCATTTTGTACAAATCTATATGTTTTTTCCTTATCAAGATTTTCATCTGCAATTATTTTATCTAATTCTTCTTTTTTCTTGCTTTTCATAAAGTCATGGAAATCTTCATATACATTTGAGTCACCATCAAGAGAATCAATAAATGCTTCAATTAAATCCTTTTTATTTCTTAAATCAGGACTTGCCATAATTGCTTTATTAATGTTGATTCTTATTTCCTTATCTTCCATATTGCTTTCGTGATATTTTTCAATTAATGCTAAAATGTAATCAATATTAACTTCTATTTGTTTTATTAATTCCATTTCAAATACTACATCTTCTGTAACATCAACTTTATCACTTTGTGTAATCTTTCTGAATTGTTCATATAAGTCAATATACATAGATTGATAATCTTGAAAATCCCTTTGTGTAATTAAATTGTCACCTTTAAATCTATCAAATGACATAAGAATATTTCTTACTTTTAGTATTTGGCCAAATAATCTAATAAATTCTTTTTGATTTTGCTCTCCTATAATTTGAGCACCTACAGGAAATCTTTCTTTTAATGCCTCTACTAATCCTACATATCCAGGGAAGTCTTTTTCATTCTTTTCTTGATCACCTGTATATCCATAATAATAGTCTTCATATTTTTTCAATAAAACAATACTTTTTGCGTTTTCATCTCCAAATAATCCAAGTGCCTCATCTAATTGTTTTTCTAAATCTCTAAAACAAACTATATTTCCATATGTCTTAATAGAGTTTAGTATTCTATTTGTTCTTGAAAATGCCTGTATTAATCCATGATATTTTAGGTTCTTATCAACCCATAATGTATTCAATGTTTTTGCATCAAATCCTGTTAAAAACATATTTGCTACAATTAGTATATCTATTTCTTTGTTCTTCATTCTTAAAGAAACATCTTTATAATAGTTTTGAAATTTTTCTCCTGATGTATCATAAGCTGTTCCAAACATTTTGTTATAATCTTGTATTGCTAAATCTAAGTAATCTCTATCTGTTTTGCTTAGGTTAATTGTTGATTCAGAATTTTCATCTTCTAATCCGTCATTTTCCTCATCATTTACGCCATAGCTATAAATTAATGCTACTTTCAAATTGTTATCTTTTCTGGCTTTAAATGCAGAATAATACAATTTTGCCATTGGTATTGATGAAACTGCAAAAATAGAATTAAATCCATTAATATTTTTCTTTACTTTCTTTTCTTCTGTCTTATTATTTTTTGCAACATCAATTACATTCTCTAAAGTTCCCATTACATATGATTCATTTGTTTTTGTTTTCATTGCATAATGGCTAATTATATAATCTGTAACTAATCCTATTCTTTCAGGATTCATTAATATTTTTTCAGTATCAATTGCATTAACTTTTTCATCTGCAATATCATCTTTTTCTTTTACTGTTTTAATATATTCATATCTAAATGGTAATACATTTTTATCATTTATTGCATGAACTATTGTATAAGTATGTAGTCTTTCTCCAAACATCTGCTCAGTGGTCATAGATATTCCTTTTATTGTTCTACTATTTTCTGCAAAAATTGGAGTTCCCGTAAATCCAAACATATAATACTTATTGAATTTCTTTACTATAAGTGAATGCATATCTCCAAATTGACCTCTGTGGCATTCATCAAATATCATTACAACTTGTTTATCATAAATATCATGATTTGCATTTTTCTTTATAAAAGTTGTTAATTTTTGAATTGTTGTAATTATTATTTTTGCATTTGGATCTGATAATTGTTCTTCTAATATTTTTGTAGATGTATTTGCATTCGCAGCACCTTTTTTGAATTTATCATATTCTTTCATAGTTTGATAATCTAAGTCTTTTCTATCAACTATAAATAATACTTTATCTATAAAATCTAATTTTGTTGCAATTTGTGCTGTTTTAAAAGATGTTAGTGTTTTTCCAGAACCTGTAGTATGCCAAATATATCCACCTGCTTTTATACTTCCATAGTATTTATAATTATTACCTATTTCAATTCTATTTATTATTTTCTCTGTAGCTACAATTTGATATGGCCTCATAACTAATAATGCTTCATCACTTGTAAATACACAATATTTAGTTAGTATATTTAAAATTGTATGTTTTGCAAAGAATGTTTTAGCAAAATCCATTAAATCACATATTGCATTATTTTTCTGATCAGCCCAATACGATGTAAATTCAAATGTATTAACATCTTTTGAAGCTTTTTGTGCTTGTAATTTTGTAGTATTTGAATAATATTTTGTATATGTTCCATTTGATATAACAAATATTTGTACATATTCAAATAATCCTGATCCGGCCCAGAAAGAATCTCTTTGATATCTATTAATTTGATTAAACGCTTCTCTTAAATTCACACCTCTTCTTTTTAATTCAATATGTATCATTGGAAATCCATTTACTAATACTGTAACATCATATCTGTTTTCTCTATTCCCAGAATTATTTACAAATTGATTGATTACTTGAAGGCTATTATTGTGTATATTTGTTTTATCAATTAAATAAATATTTCTTTGTTCTCCATTATCTAATTGTATTGTTTGTATATAATCTTCTTGAATCTTTCTTGTTTTGTCTAATATACCTTCATTAGAGTTTTTTATTATTGTGTTATAAAAGTTTTCCCATTCATTTTCTGTGAATTTATATTTATTTAATTTTTCCAATTGTTCTCTTAAATTCTTAATTAATCCTTCTTCTTCATGGATTTGTAAATATTCATATGATTGTTCTGTTAATGTCTTTATAAATTCACTTTCAAGTTCTGCCTCAGATTGATAACTTTTAGCTTTACTTCTATCATATTCATATTTTCCTATAACCGTTGAATTAGGATTCTCAGATATTATATTTAAATTTTCCATATACATCTTCCTTTACTTAAGCAGTTTTTAACTCCTTAAATGATAATAATTTATTTCTATAATACTCATATTGTTTTTGTCTGGCTTCTATTTCAGCAGGTAATCCTTCTGAGATGTCATTTGTTAGTTTATCAAATTTATCTAATATATTTATTATCTTTTCTTGTGCTTCTAAAGTTGGAACAGGAATCTTAAGCTTATTTAATGTTGATTGTGTCAAGCTTGGTATTCCTCCTGCTATATTTAGTTTCTCTAAATGCATATTACTTAATATATAATAAATATATTTTGGTATAACAATATTACTATCTATAATCGTATAATAAATAGTATCTACATTCCAAAATGGTTCTTCCACATAATACACTTTGTTTAATGATCCTTTTCTTGGTATCAATACTGACGGCTGATCATATGCGAATTCATTTACATATGTCATTACTCCACCTGTTCCATAAACAGGATATTTCCCATTAGATAAGTGTTTATAGTCTCTTCCATTTTTAATTGTAAGTACATCTGATAATGATAAGTATTTTATTTCTTGTCTGTAGAAGTATCCGTGTGTGTGTGTGTGTGTAGAGTATCAAGACTTTCAGCCGATTCATTGAAAGACAATAATTTATTTCTATAATACTCATATTGTTTTTGGCGAGCTGTAAGCTCTGCTGTAAGCTCTGCTGTAAGATTTGTAAAATTGTCTAATATTCTTACTATTTCTTTTTGTACTTCTATTGGTGGAACAGGAACTTTTATTTTTCTAAATTCAGTCTTATTAAATTTAGGCATTGCACTTTTGGATGTTATCTTTTTAATTTTTTCCTGTACTTCTTTTGTTTGTAAATAATGATAATAAAAATCATTATTTGGAGTTTTTATTACAATAGTATTAGGTGCAAGGCTCATTGGCTTATTTAATTTTGGGCATTTAAACAAAGTTCCAACTGATCCAACATTACTCATAATTATTTCTCCACCATATAGCTTTGTTTTAGATAAAAAATTGTATGCATGCTCATCAATATATACAAATTTTTCTTTATCAAACCCCGAAGAAAAATCCGCTAATCTAATCAATATTGCATAATCTTCTGTCTTTTTATATGAAACATTATCTGCAATGCTTTTAAAACTTCCATTTGCAACATAATCAGTTATTTCTGCAATTTCTCCTATAGATTTGTACTCTATTCCATCAGGACATTTTTCTATTATTAATCTTTCTAAATTATTCACTATATACTACCTCTAATTCTTTAATAATTTTATCAAGTTCAGTTCTTAAACTATTCTCTCTTTCAACTATTTCTTCTACTTCTTTGTTAAGTATTTTTATGTCTATCTGCTCTTCTGGGTTTTCTTGTTTTAAATATGAATTTACTGAAATATTACAATCGTTTTCTAATATTTCTTCATTTGGTATTAGAATTGATTTATAGTCTATGTTTGTTCTTTCTCTCAATAAATCAACGATATTCTCTATATTTTTATCTGTTAATTTGTTCTTACTGTCACCTCTTAAAAATTCATTTGATGCATCAACAAATAATATAGAGTTATCAGCCTTGCTTCTTTTCAACACTAATATACAAGTTGCAATTCCTGTTCCAAAGAATAAATCTGAAGGTAATTGAATAACTGCCTCTACAAAATTATTTTCTACTAAATATTTTCTTATTTTTTGCTCTGCCCCACCTCTATATAATACTCCGGGAAACTCAACAATTGCAGCAGTTCCTTTTTCAGATAGCCATGATAGCATATGCATCGTAAATGCTAAATCTGCTTTTGAGGTTGGTGCCAATATTCCTGCAGGTGCAAATCTCTGATCATTTATTAATAGTGGATTTTCTTTTCCTGCCCAATGAATTGAATATGGCGGATTTGAAACTATGGCATCAAATGGCTCATCATCCCAATGTTTAGGTTTTTCTAATGTATCTCCTAATGCTAAATCAAATTTATTATAATTTATATCATGTAAAAACATATTTATTCTTGCAAGGTTATATGTTGTTATATTTATTTCTTGGCCAAAGTATCCTTGTTTTACATGTTTATCTCCAAGTATCTTAGCAAATTTTAAAAGCAATCCACCAGATCCACAACATGGATCATAAACTTTATTTACTTCTTTCTTATCCATAATTACTATTTTAGCAAGTAATTCACCTACTTCTTGAGGTGTAAAAAATTCTCCTCCAGACTTACCTGCATTAGAAGCATACATTGTCATTAGATACTCATATGCATCTCCAAATAAATCTATTGTATTATCTTTATAATTACCTAGAGGCAAATCGCCAATAGCATTTATCATTTTAACTAATTTAGCATTTCTATCTGTTACAGTATTTCCTAACTTGTTACTATTTACATCTAAATCATCAAATAAGCCTTTAACATCATTTTCTGAATCGTGCCCTTTAGCTGAGTTTTCAATACTATTAAATATGTTCTTTAATGTTATATTTAAATCTTGATCTTTTTCGGCTCTTTTTTGTAGATTTTTAAATAACTGGCTAGGTAATATATAAAATCCCTTATCTTCTATTAATGCTTCTCTACCATATTCAGCTTCTTCATCAGAAAGTTCTGAATAATCAAAATCATTATTTCCTGCTTGTTTTTCTTTCTCATTTATATAATTTGTTAGGTTTTCAGAAATAAATCTATAAAATAATAATCCTAACACATATTGTTTGAAATCCCAACCATCAACAGAACCTCTTAAATCATTTGCTATTCTCCATATTGTTTTATGAAGTTCATTTCTTTCTTGTTCTTTTTTATTATTCATTTGATTTCCCCCTAATTACTTTAATTCCATAATATCTTCAATATTGCAATCTAATACATTACAAATCTTAGCCAATATTTCTACTTGTACCGATTCATTTCTTCCAAGTTTAGCCATGGCATTTGTTGTAATACCTGCTTTTTCTGATAATTGTGTCTTATTAATCTTCTTGTCTATCATCAATTTCCATAGTTTATCATAATTTACTTGCATAAATTATTCCTCCATAAAACGATTTTTTATTACAAAAATATTCTATCACTTTACCATTTTTTATTCAAGATTTTCTTGAATATTTCAAGATATTTTTTATAAATTTTAAAACAACCATATATAAATAACTCTATTCTATACTTATCTATCTCTAATCTAACCTATCCTAACCTGGGTATCCCAACGGTCGTCACTTGGTATACCAATAGTTGACCACTTTTTCCAAAAAACTCACGTAAAAATTTACTTTAGTGTGAATGTGGGTGGGCTGTGGGTGGACAAAAAAATAAAAAGAATTGACCTTTGATGGTGGGGGGATTGTTATTATCTTCTCCTATCATCTTTAGCAATTCTTAATTTCATTAAATACTGTCTTCTATGCTTTTATAAAAATATGATTAATATACTTCTTCTTTTTGATTTACATATGATTCAAATTTATCTCCAAATAATGTTTCTGGTCTTAAATACTTTTCATATTCTGTATCTCTCCATTCCTTATATTTTTTATTTATGACATTAATAAAATCTTGTTCTGTATATCCTTCATTAATCTGTTTAGTCATAAGTTGTCTAATAGATTTAGAGTTTTCATTATAATTAGAGCCTATTATTCTATTTAAATAAAAAATTATTTCGTTATAGCGAAAGTCAGGATCTTCTTCTAATATATATTCTTTTTCTTTCTCTTTTTTCTTATTTCTAATTTCTTTTTCTAAATCTATTTCTTCTTCTGTATCTGTTAGACAATTGTCCGCCTCTTTATCTGCTTTTCTTTTTCTATATTGTTGTTTTTTTATTGCTCCAACAGTTGTTTGATTTGTATATTCCAATGCTTTAGGCACATAGTAACTGTTTCCCTTTTTTTCTATTAAATCTGCTTTTTCAAAAATAACCAATGCTTTTTCTATAAAATCAACCTCTTGAAATGTTTCTATTGCAATTTCTTCAGTAGTATATGGTTCCTCCATTTTTCCTATCATTCTTACAAGTTTTCCATTTCTATTTTTTGCAATCATCATTAACCTTAAAAAAGTTAATACCAATTTTGCTCCATCTTCCTGTTTCTCAATCCACCTCATTGTGTCACCATTTAAAAACGAATCAAATAATTTCAGAAAATAAAATGAATCACTTCTATATTTGCTCATAACATTCTCCCACATATTTTGATGGATTTAGGCATATGAGTTGATTTTTTAATAGCTCTGTGCTATTATGCTTATAGTTAAATAAATAACTTGAAAAAGGGAATTTAATGTATTCGTGCTCATTTATAAAATACATTCTATTCTCTATTTTTTTACTCATCTTTCATCACCTCACAACTTCTAAAACATTGATTATTAATCCATAAATCAATAAGGCTTTTTTTGAAGAATACTCTATATGCAACTCTAAAACTTGGAATTTGATTATTTTTTAATAACTTTCTAATTGTAGATTGACTACAATGTAAATAATCAGCCACTTCTTTTACATCAAATACTTCTTCCATATTTATTCACCTTCTTTCTTTTGATTTTCTCTTTTTTCTAATTCTTGTTTTGCTTTTTTACGCCAATATCTTTTGTTGATTTCTTTTACTTTTTCCTTATTGTTTTTTCTCCAGATTCTAGCTTTTTCTCTTCTTAATTCAGCTACAATGTTGTCTAATTTTTCATCATTATCCATCTTTTAACCTCCAATCTTTATTATTATCTTGACATTTGCAACACATTTATGTATAATGTGATTGTGATAAACATTATCGTGTTGATAATGATATTAAAACACAAATATATGTTCTGGTCAATAAATACATACAAAGATGTATATTTTTCTGTTTTCAATATCAAATAAACACAGAAGGAGTATGATATGAAATTATCTCAGAAATTAAGAGATTTAAGAGAAGAAAAGGGATTGACTCAACAAGCATTAGCTGATGAACTTGGAATTGGTATTCAATCAATAAGAAATTATGAAAATGATTCTTTAGATAGAATCCCAAGTACAGTTCAATTAAAAATGCTAAAAGATTTCTATAATGTTACTTATGAATATTTACTTGATGATGATTGTAATAATAGGACAACCGAAACTGTTTCTATTGGCAAGGAGTTAAAACTTTCTGATAAAGCTCTAGATAAAATAATAAATCTTCAATATAGAAATAGACAT
>CAMOWA010000054.1 GCA_946628005.1 uncultured Caryophanales bacterium | reverse complement strand
GATGTTTCAGCTGAGAATACAAGTGAAGTAGCAACGCCTCCGGCAGACGTTTCAAGTGAATTAGATTCTATAGTATTACCTTCTCTTGATGATACTTCTAGTGAGATATCTACTGATAATAATACTGTTGAAAGTATATCTTCTACAAATTCAGAAGATACGGCTCTTTTACCTTTGAGTGATGAAAAGTCTACTGAAAAAACTGAAGATAGTTCCGTATTGTTACCCTTAGAACTTGATAATTCTGAAGATAATAAGACGAACTCTGAAGATTCAAATGTTATTTTATCTTTAGATTCTAGCAATACTGTTAAAGAAAAAAATGAAGATTCCATGGTTGCGGGTAGTGAATTAGTTTTACCAGTTCTTCAACAGTCATTAGATGTTGCTGAAGACTCTAAAAATGAAATTGTTAGTCTTGATACTTCTCCAGTTTCTGATTCATTTACATTTGTTTCACGAGGTAATCCTAAATTATTGGCTGTAACTTCTAAGCAGTTTTCTAATTTAAATAATTCTTTGGTTACACAAATGAGTAATCCTGAGATATCACGTGTTTTAAATTTTTCTACTCAAGATAGTCGTTTAGATAATACAGAAAGTCTAGAAAGTGCTAAGGGAAATGATTTAGAGATGATGTTGCAAGAGATGGAAAAAGCTTATAGTGAAGGTAGAGTTGATGAGGCTGAACGTCTTTCTCAAAAAATATCTGAGATTAATAGTGGCCATCAAAAGACACTTTCTTTATCAAATGCTGCTTAATAGATAGGTTGGGTGATTGTTATGGAGAAAAGTTTAATTGATGACAATTTAACACTCGATAATTATAGTAATTATATTGAAAAAATTTTAAATATTTTTCGTTTATCTTCAAAGAATAGTTCTATTTTATTTGATTTAAAGATTAATAATTATAAGGCTATTATAAAACTATCTATTGTTAGTTTAGATGGAGAAAGGGAAGATTTTCAAGATTATGTTACAGAGTGTAATTCTTCTTTTTATCATCAATTATTGATACCTCTTATTAGAAAAATTGCAGATTCTATTACTATTTGTACTCGAGATATTATTAAATTACCTAATGAATCTCTATCTACCTTTAGGATGATTAGTGAAAATAATGATTTGTTTACTATTGATGGTTTAAGTGATGATGATGCGAAAGGACTTTTATCTATTTTTGATGAAAAAGAAAAGAAAGATTCTTTTTCTCTTATAGAACATAATCATAATGGTTTTGTAAATATTTCTAATATTATTGTTTTATTTGGTTTGGTGTTTTTAACTATTATTGTGATATTATTATTTACGAATAGATAATCGCTATAGAAAGGAGTTAGGGAGTTATGCATAAAAGAAAAATCAGGCAATCAGCTAATTTTTATGCAAAAATTCTTTTTGTTATTTCTATAGCTTTTTTTATTTATGGATTTGTTTTAGATTTTGTTTCTACATATAAATTAATTGATCCAATAAAAGATGTTCATCTTATACATCGAGATAGTACTATTTCTATTACTACTCAAGATGGAAGTGAAGTAGTTCCTGGAAATACAATTGAAAATGCAGATAATAATGATTCTAATCATACTAGCAATCGACGTGAAGATGTTATTTCTAATCCTATTGATGGAGTTAATTTAACACTTAGAGATGAAATAGAAAAAAAATATGGATTAACTGTTGAATATGGTAAAGAAACAGATGGATATTCTATTCATACTTCAGCGGGTAATATTTCTACTATTTCGATAAGTGATTCTGAGATTGTTTATAAACAATTAGATTCATTAAAAAATGTTTTATCTTTATATCCAGATGGTTTATTTCGGGAAATTAAAAATGGTGGAATTCCTCTAACTATTATGTTGATTCAAGAATTTTCAGAAAAAAGTATTACAGGTATTACGGATTCTAGTTACTCATATGCAAATATTTCTATAGCGGCTAGTCATGGTTTTGAGGAATCTTTTTTTCATGAATCTTATCATTATATTGAAAGATATATGTTTAAAAAAGGGGCAAATTTTAACAGTTGGAATTCTTTGAATCCATCTGATTTTGAATATGGTACTATATATAGTGGATATTCTTATAATAATACGTTTTCACAGGATTCTTTTTTTGTTAATAATTACGCACAAACTGCTGCAACAGAAGATCGAGCTTCTACATTTGAGTTTATGATGGCTTCTACTAAGGCTGATTGTTTGAATCAAAATACGCCTGTTTGGAGAAAGGCGAAGTATATGACTACTACAATGGACTATGTTTTAAAAAGTGCTACTCCTAGCACTATTGAATATTGGGAAAGGTTTTTATAGGTGTATTATGAAAGAAATTATTATAAATGATTCACATTTAACTGAAGATGAGATGGATGATAAGGTTATTAGAGTTAAAGCTTTAATTTTTAATTCTAAAGGGGAAATATTATTAGCTCATAATAATAATACTTATCAATTTCCAGGAGGACATAAAAAAAGTGATGAAAGTATTGATGATTCTATTCTTCGAGAAATTAAAGAAGAGATAGGTATTGATTTGGAAATAAAAGAAAGACCTTTTTTATGTATTTCTACATATGATGATAATTATTTTGATACAGGTAAGAAAGTTTTAAATTCTATATATTATTATCGTTTTTTTACTGATTTAACTCCTAATTTTAAAGAAACAAGTTATGATGATTTAGAGTTAGAATCTGAATTTAATTTATTTTATTTGAAATTTAATGAAATAGAGAATTTTTTAAATAGATGTATTAATAAAAATGAAATAGATAAAAAAATAGCTAGAGAAATGTTACAAGTTGTGGTAGAATATAGAGAAATATTTGGAGGTGAATGATGAAAGTATTTGTAACTGGTGGATTAGGATATATTGGGAGTCATACTGTAGTTGAATTATTAAATGAGGGTCATGATGTTATTGTTATTGATAATTTATATAATTCTAGTTTAGATGTTATTGAAAAAATTGAGAAAATTACTTCTAAGAAGTTTCAGTTTTATGAGGGGGATGTTTGTGATGAGAAATTGTTAGATCAAATTTTTCATGAGAATAGAATTGATGCTGTTATACATTTTGCAGGATATAAAGCTGTTGGAGAAAGTGTAGCGAACCCTATTATGTATTATGAAAATAATTTAATTTCTACTCTTCATTTATGTAAAAAAATGATAGAAAATAATTGCTTTAAAATTATTTTTTCATCTTCTGCAACAGTTTATGGAGATCCTTCTCAATTACCTATAACAGAGAAAGCAGAAGTTGGCGGAACTACAAATCCTTATGGTACTTCTAAGTTTATGATTGAAAGAATTTTAAATGATATAACTATATCTAATCCTAAATTTACTGCAATTGTATTGCGTTATTTTAATCCTATTGGTGCTCATAAGTCTGGTCTTATTGGGGAAAAACCTAATGGAATACCAAATAATTTGATGCCTTATATTGTAAGGGTTGCAACGGGAAAACTTGAAATTTTAAGTGTTTTTGGTAATGATTATGATACACCTGATGGAACTGGAGTTCGTGATTATATTCATGTTGTTGATTTGGCAAAGGGACATATTAAGGCTTTAGAAAAGGCTCCGCAGCTTGAGGGTATTCATTATTATAATTTAGGTACTGGTTCTGGATATAGTGTGTTAGATTTAGTTCATGCTTTTGAAAAAGTAAATGGAGTGTCTGTTCCATATAAGATTGTTGGAAGACGTCCCGGAGATATTGCTAGTTGCTATGCAGATAGTTCTTTAGCTTATAAAGAGCTAGGATGGAAAGCTGAACTTGGTATTGAAGATATGGTGAGAGATTCTTATAATTTTATTTTAAAACAAGATGAGTAAATTATTATTGTAACATTTATAAAAATATTGTATAATATTATGCATTGGAGGAGATATTATGGCAAAAAAAGAAAATAAAAATATTCATGAATTAGTCACAAAAGTTGAAGGAAAAGAATGGGCTGATGCTCTTGATAAAACTTTTTTAGAAAAACAAAAAACAGTTAAAGTAGATGGTTTTAGAAAGGGTAAAGTTCCAAGAAGTGTATATGAAAAGAAATTTGGAAAAGAGTCTTTATTTTTTGATGCAGTAGATAAAGTTGTTCAAGGTGCTTTTATAAAGGTACTTGATGAAGAAAAACTTGAACCTGTTGTTCAACCTACTGTTGATATTAAACATGTAGATGAAAATGGGGTTGAGTTATCTTTTAAAGTAATTACAAAACCAGAAGTAAAAGTAAAAAAATATAAAGGATTAGGTGTGAAAAATGAGAAAGTTGAGGTTAGTGATGAAGAAATAAATCATGAGCTATCTCATTTACTTGAAAAATATACTGAACTTGTTACAAAAGAAGAAGGACAAGTTGAAGATGGAAATGTTGCTATTATTGATTTTGAAGGATTTAAAGATGGAGTAGCTTTTGATGGTGGAAAAGGTGAAAACTATTCTTTAGAAATTGGTTCTCATACTTTTATTCCTGGGTTTGAAGAACAAGTTATTGGTATGAAAGTAGAAGAAGAAAAAGACATTAATGTTACTTTCCCAGAAGATTATAGTGTGGCTGATTTAGCTGGTAGTCCTGTTGTTTTTAAAGTTAAAGTACATGAAATAAAAGAAAAGAAGACTCGTGAATTAGATGAAGACTTCTTTGAAGATTTAGGAATGGATGGAGTAGATTCTGAGGAAAAATTAAGAGAAGAGATTAAAACATCTATTCTAAAACAAAAAGAGATGGAAGCTGAAAACAAATATTTAGATGATTTATTAGAAGCTGTATCTAAGAATGTAGAAGTTGATATTCCTGAAGAAATGGTTAATGAAGAGATTCATCATTTAAAACATCATTTTGAAGAGAATATGAAAAGACAAGGTATTTCTTTAGACTTATATTATAAATTTACTAATACTACTGAAGAAGACTTAAATAATCAACTTGAAAAAGAAGCTTATACTAATGTATTATATCGTTTAATGTTAGAAGAAATTAAGCAACTTGAAAAAGTAGAAGTAAATGATGAAGAAGCTGAAAAAGAGATTGAACGTTTAGCAGAAGAATATAAAGTAAGTAAAGAAGAATTATTAAAAGAATACGGTAGTATGGATTATATTAAATATGATTTAGAAATGAGAAAATTATTTGATTTATTAAAAGAATATAATAAGTAATAGAAAGAATAAAAAATTCTTTCTTTTTTTTGTTTATTTTGATTGAAAAAAAATTAAAATAATATATAATAGAAACCAGATTTAAAAATTTGAGGGGTGTTATCGAATGGATGAAAAATATTTTGTATTAGTCATAAATGATATGGTAATATTCCCTAATAATGAAGTGCGTATTGAGTATGATAATAATTCTGATAAGAAATTAATTGATATTTTTGATCACATTGATGATGATTATATGATAATTGTTAATCCAATAGAAGATGCTCTTGTATCTATTACTTCTTTTCCAAAAATTGGGGTTTTAGGACGATTAAAATTAAAAATGAATGTTCCAAATGGTAAAACTAGAATTATTATTGAGGGATTAAAAAGAGTTCGGCTATCTTCTCTTGAAGAAAATGGTAATTTTTATCAAGCAAGTTATCAAGAAATTTTAATTTCTCCTGAAGAAGATGATAAATTATATTTTGATGTTTTAGTTAAAGCTTTAGATAATTATATTTCTAAAGTTCCATATATGGGTAATGCTATAATGAGTCAGTTGAGTTCTGTTGAAACATTAAATGAATTATGTGATTTGATTTGTAGTTTTTTACCGATTAATTATGAAGATAAGAAAAAATATATTACTTTATTAAGTCCTATTAAGAGGGCAAAATATTTGATTGAAGATATGCAGCATGATTTAAAATTTGTTGAACTTGAACAAAAGATAGAGGCAGAAGTAGATAAAGAATTAAATGATACACAGAAAGAGTATTTTTTAAGAGAAAAAATAAAAGCTATGCAAAAAGAATTAGGTGAGGTTAATTCTAAAGATGATGAAGTTGAATTATTTTCTAAGAAGATTTCTAAACTAAAATGTAATAATAAAGTTAAAGATAAGATAAAACGAGAATTAAATCGTTATTCTAGTTTAAATAGTAATTCTCCTGAAGTTGGTATGATTCGTGAATATTTAGAATGGATGATTCATCTTCCTTGGAATCATTATACAAAAGATACTAGTGATTTAGTTAAGGTTAAAGGTATTTTAGATTCTTCTCATTATGCATTGTCTGAAGTGAAAGAAAGAATACTTGAATATTTAGCAGTTAAACAAAATACGAATAATTTAAGAAGTCCAATTCTTTGTTTAGTGGGACCTCCTGGAGTTGGAAAAACCTCTCTTGCTTTAAGTATTGCGAAGAGCTTAAATCGTAAAACTGCTAAAATTAGTGTTGGTGGAATTAATGATGAAGCTGAGATTGTTGGACATAGAAGAACCTATATAGGTGCTAATCCTGGTAGAATTATTCAAGGTATAAGAAAAGCTGGTACAGCTAATCCTGTTTTTATTATTGATGAAATTGATAAAATGACTAAAGATATTAAAGGAGATCCTGCTAGTAGTTTATTAGAAGTACTTGATCCTGAACAAAATAGTAAATTTTCTGATCATTATATAGAAGAAGAATTTGATCTTTCTCAAGTTATGTTTATTGCGACTGCTAATTATGTGGATATGATTCCTTATGAATTACGTGATCGTTTAGAAATTATTAATATTTCTAGCTATACAGAGTATGAAAAAATGGATATTGCAAAAAATCATTTAATACCAAAAGAGTTAGAAGAACATGGACTAACTAGTTTGCAAGTTCAAATAGAAGATGATGCTTTGATAACATTAATTCGAAATTATACGAAAGAAGCTGGTGTTCGTGAGTTAGATCGTGTAATTGCTACACTATTTCGTAAAATTGTAAAAAAAATATTATTGAATTCTGATTCTGTTTTTTATTCAATTAATGAAGAAATGATTAAAGAATTGCTTGGTAAAAAGAAATATTTTTATACAGATAATATAAAAGAAGCTGAAGTTGGAGTAGTTAATGGAATGGCTTATACTATGTTTGGTGGAGATATTTTACCAATAGAAGTTACTTTATTTAAAGGAAAAGGCGATTTAATTTTAACGGGTTCGTTAGGAGAAGTTATGCAGGAATCTTGTCATATTGCACTAGACTATATTAAATCTAATGTAGATAAATTTGGTATAGATGCTTCTTTATTAAATGAAAATGATATTCATATTCATGCTCCTGAAGGTGCTATTAATAAAGATGGTCCATCTGCTGGTGTTACTATTACAACTGCTTTAATTAGTTTATTTACAAATAAAAGTGTGAATAAAGATATTGCGATGACAGGTGAAATAACTTTAAGAGGACATGTGTTAGGAATAGGTGGATTAAAAGAGAAAATAATTGGGTCTCATCGTGCAGGAATAAAGAAGATATTTATTCCAACTGAAAATGAAAAAGATTTAGATGAAATTCCAGAAGAAATAAAAAAAGAAATAAGATTTATTTCTGTTCGTAATTATGAAGAAATATTTCTTTCTCTTTTTCAGGAATAGTAGGAGGATATATGGATAATGAAAATTGTGAAGTTATAGAAATTTCAACGCAAGATTTTGTTGATATGATGATAGTCAAACATAATTTATTGACTCATTCTGTAGAAGAGTTAGAAAGTTTTTTTTCTGATAAAAATTCATTTTTGAAATTGGTTAATTTTTGTGAGTTTGCAACTAAATTTGAGAATGCATTTTTTCTTATTGATAATAAGGAAAATTATGTTAAATCTACTAGAAATATTGGTCATGGTAAGAGTTGCGGTGATACACGTTATACGATTGGTAAGATTTATCATATTTTATCTAAATATCGATGGAATGTTAGTTTGGATTATCAAAAAAAAATAAATGAATTGATTATTTATTTTAATCAGGTAGATTCTTTAGATTTTAAGAAAAAACAAAATGATTGTTTAGGGTATAGCGGAATTCAGGAAGGATGGAGAAAAACTTCTTTTGATAGTCATGATTTTACTACTTTATGTAATGCAATTGTATATGATGCTTATTTATATATTTATTTAAATAGTGATGATATCATTGATGATATTCCGATTATTGATACTGAATATGTGTTATCTTCTCTAAACTATTTTATGTCAAATATACCTGAAAAATTTGATGATGAACTTTTTTTAGAAAAGGCAATTAATACTATTACAAAGCTTAGAAAAAGGAGTTTGTTTATTAATTTTCGTGTGAATAATGAATTAGATAGTATGAAGAGTGAATTATCTAAAATAAACATAAAGAAGTCATAAACTTCTTTTTTTTTCATATCTTTTTATAGGAGGAATTTGAAATGAAAAAGAAAGTTACTTTTGATAAATCTATGGAATTTCCTAGTATGATTGGTCAAATAAGTGCAATTTCATTAGATTCAGCACTTAGATTTGTAGATGGAGCTAATATTGAAGGGGATTTAATAGTAAGTGGAAAATATAAATTAACAGAAGCTTCTCAGTTAGAAGATGACTTTTATTATAAAATACCAATAGAGATTACTTTAACTGAAAATTTAGATATAGATCATTCAAGTGTTGATATATCTGATTTTACTTATGAAACTCAAGAAAATATGTTAATTTGTCATATTGAGCTTTTTATTAATGGAATAGAAATTATTGAAGAAAAAATAGTAGAAGAAGAAAGAGAATGTGATGGGGAGAAAAAGATGGAAAATGAAATAGAAATTCCACATAAAAATATAGAAGAAGAGTTTGTTAAAGAAGAAAAGACTATTGAAAATGATGAGGGTATTCTAAATGAAAAAGAAGAAAAAGAAGAAATAGAAGAAAAAGATAATTCATTGTTTTTTAATTTTAAAGATGATGATGACCAATATGGTACTTTTATAGTTTATATTGTTAGACAAAATGAAACGATTAATTCTATTATAGAGAAATATCATACTACTTTAGAAGAGCTTGAACAATATAATGATTTAAAAGAAATTCAAAATGGTACAAAACTTATAATACCTGCTCATAATGATTAGTATATCAGAATGTTGTAAAAAGTATTCTATTAAATTAAAACATATTAAAAGATGGAATAATTATATTATTCTTTACGGGGAAAATGGTAATTATTTATTAAAAGAAAAAGATAATGATAAAGAAAAATTATATTCTACATTAGAGAGTATTCAGTATCCTTATTATTTACCATTACTTAATTCTTATCAAGATTCTTATGAATTATATTCTTATTATGAAGAAGAAGTTTATGATAATAATATTAAAAGTAAGGAGTTTTTAAAAGGACTTATTCTTTTACATAAAGAAAGTGTTTATAATGATGAGGTATCTGATATTTATATAAATGATTATTATGATAAGATAAAAAAAGGGATTGATGAACAAATTCAGTTTTATTTTAATTTACAAAATAATATTGAAGTAGAAGGGTTTCCTAGATTAGATTATTATTATCTTTTACTAAATATAAGTTCTTTTTATAAAATATTAAACATTGCTTTAGATAAGTTAGAGTTATGGAAAAGTTTAAAAATAAAAAAAATTAGAAAGGCTCTTATTATTCATAAAGATAGTTTATCTAATTTTTCTTATTCATCTAAAAAAAGTTATTTTATTGATTTTAGTGAATGTAGTCATGATTTATTAATAAATGAATTTGTTTCTTTTTATCAAGATAATTTATTTTATACGGATATGATAGAGTGTTTTCATATTTATCAGTCTTTTATACCTTTTTCTTATGATGAGAAAGTATTATTATTTTGTCTTATATCTATTCCTTTAAAGGTTAATTTTACTGATAATATTTATCAAAATATTGTTGTTATTCAGAATAGAGTAAATTATATTGAAAAAACTTTTAATTTTTTATTAGAAGAAGATAAAGAAAATCAAAAAACAGATAAGGAAGAATTCAAATAGAAGTATTATTACATTTAATCTAGTTGTGATAAATAAAAGTATTAGAAATTGATAAAAGATGATTATTGCGTTAGCAATAATACTAAATAAGAAGAATGTATTATTTCTTCTTTTTTGTTTACATGTGGAACATCTACAAAAAAGTTTATGTTTATTCATGGTAATCACCTATTTTATTGTATTCATCTCCTAATGTTTCGTGATTGATAATTATTATAAATCTTGCTATAATGATATAGGAGGTATTTTTTATGGAGTTAAAAGGAAGTAAAACAGAACAAAATTTAATGACTGCTTTTGCAGGAGAAAGTCAAGCTAGAAATAAATATACATATTTTGCGAGTAAAGCTAAGAAAGATGGTTATGAGCAAATTGCTGCTATATTTGAAGAGTCTGCAAATAATGAAAAAGAGCATGCTAAAATGTGGTTTAAAGAGTTAAATGGTGGAGAAATTCCTTCTACTGAAGAAAATTTACAAGCTGCTGCAGAAGGAGAAAATTATGAGTGGACGGAAATGTATGAAGAGTTTGCTCGTGTTGCAGAAGAAGAAGGATTTTTAGCAATTGCTAAGAAGTTTAGAGGAGTTGCTGCTATTGAAAAACATCATGAAGAGAGATTTAAAAAGTTACTTGAGAATGTTAAAGATGGATTAGTATTCTCTAAAGATGGTGATAAAGTTTGGATTTGTCGTAATTGTGGACATGTTCATATTGGAAAAGAAGCTCCTAAAGTTTGTCCAGTATGTGCTCATCCTCAAAGCTATTTTGAAGTTAAGTCAGATAATTATATGTAAAAAAAAATTATTTTTATGATATAACTTTGTCAATTATTAGAGGAGTGTTTTATGGCTGTTTTTATTAGAATGGATTATCCAAATGATAAAGAAAATAATATTAATTATGATGGAAAAATTCATGATATTTTACCATTAAAGTTACAAAAAATATTAGTTAATGGATGTGAATTATTTCTTTTAAATTATTGTGATTTTTCTTTGAACAGAAAGAGTATGATAACTCTTTTAGTTAGGGAGAAAGGTAATTTTTATAAGGTACCATTAATAAAATATGATAGTTCATTTAATGAACTTACAAGTTTATTTACTTCAAAAGGAAGAAAAGTTGATTTGAAATTATTATCTTCTCATATTGGTACGAAGAGTCCTACTGATTTATTAACATTTTTACAACAATTGATGAATTCTAAAGTTGCAGTACAATCAAAGAAAGAAAAGATTATTTATTTTGATTCTTCTACTGGAAAGTATTATTGGGATAAGGAATGTAGGTCTGAGATTAAAGGTGCACCGGATTCTTTAGGTAAGAAAGATGGAAATAAGATATATGGTAATGGTGATACGGATTATGTTATTGAAGTTTTAGAAAGAGTTGCTATGAAAATTCCTATTTATTATAATGAAGCAGATGGTAATTATTATGATGATTCAGATTGTAGAAGACTTATTTCTGACACTTCTAGATTTCCTAAAAATCCTAAAGAAGGAGATATAATTCATGCTGGAGCTAATTTTTTTTATATATTTCATATAGTTAATGTAAGAAGAGATTATTTAGACTTCGATAATCCTACTAATAATCCTTATGATGATATTCAGTCAGATTATGGTGTTTCAATTTATTATAATGAAGCAGATGGAAAGTTTTATTCTGATAAAGAATGTAAATTCTCTTTAGAAAGTGATACTATAATTATACAATATCGTATAATGTATTCCGATAGAAAGCCACAAGAGGGAGAATTATTGGGAAATTATAGGGTTCATCTTGTTTTCGTAAAAAAAGATGACTATGTTAGAACTGAAAGATTTTTTGGAATTCAAGATATTTATTATGATTTAAATACTAATAATTATTATTCTGATGAAGAATGTAGTAAGAAATTGAATAATGTTTTACAATTAGATACATATCAATTAGCTCATCCTATACCAGAAAATGGTGATTTGATTCAAGTATCTGAAAATCTTTCTTTGAGAATAAATGTTGTTTCAAAAAATAAATCTAAATAAATTTTATTATTTAAATAAAGTACTGATTTTTCAGTACTTTTTCTTATAAAAAGTTTTTAATATATCAAACTTGTTTTTTTATCAAAAATATTTTATTAAATTATATTTTCTATATATTAGTTTTATATTATTGTAGGAATATTTCTTTTAAATTATTAAAATTTTCATTTTTACAAGATTTCTTTTTTGTGATATAAGTCATGTACTTTAAAAAAAGGAGGAGTTTAATGGTTGAAGAAAAGAAGTTTTATACATGTAAAAATG
>CAMOWA010000053.1 GCA_946628005.1 uncultured Caryophanales bacterium | reverse complement strand
TAAGAAAGGAGAAAGACTGTATGCAATGGATTAAGATATTTACAAGTATATTTGGAAATCCTAAAATTCAACTATTATTAAAAGAACGTGATGGAGATACAATATTTAGAATATGGATTCAATTATTAACAATTGCTGGGACAAGTGCACAAGGTGGAAAGATAATGTTTTCAACAAACAAACCATTAACTGTGGAAGATCTTGCAAAGATTACACAAAAAACAAACAAAAAAATTAAAAATATATTGGATAAATTAATCCATTGCGAAATGATTATATTTGAAAATAATACATACATAATTAAAAATTGGGAGAAGTATCAAAGTGCTGATAAATATGAGAAAATGTTAGAACAAAATAGAGAAAGACAAAGAAGATTTAGAGAAAATCAGAAAAATGAAAATAACGTTAATGTAACGTTACGGTAACGGAACAGAAGAGAATATAAAAGAAAAGAATATAATAGAAAAAAATAAATACAAAAGTGGATATGCAAATTATGAACAAAGACAATATCCACCAGAGTTTTTTGATCAGTTTATAGCGAATAAGTGAGGAGGTTATAATTTATGGAAAAAAATAAAAATAATGAAAAATGCTATATTAAAAGGATAGACAATAAAAGTAGCATTAAAAGAATGTATAAACTAATAATTGAAGAAGAATATCAATATACAACTGATACACCTGATGATATTGCCAGAATTATAAATAGCTATGTGAATTATACTTAGAAATTAGATAAGAGAAGACTTTTAAGCAAAATTCCCCTCGGGGGAATTTTTGTAGTTCCAAATTGGGAATTATCGCTGTAATCATTGATATTACTGCATTAGCACTATAATTCTCAATTTGATAATTAATAGTGTTTTAATTAGTGAAATATTTACTAAATTATTTGAGCAAGATTCCCCTTTGTGTGCACAAAAGGTATTTTTGATCTGTGGGAGTAACTCCCAGACCCTTTAATTTTTTATTAAAATAATTCGACAAATTATTTCAAAATACTGGAAGGTATGTTGTTAAAAAAATGATTTTGTGATATAACATATACTAGAGTAATTATATTTAGGAGGCTATAATAAATGGATAGTTCAACAAGAAGTTTAATAGATAGAATTTGGACATATTTTTGGGAAGGTGGAGTTACAAATCCACTTACAGTAATTGAACAAATAACATACCTTTTATTTGTAAAAGGATTAGATGAAATAGAAACAAATAATGAGAAAAATGATGTATTATTAGGAATAAAATCAAAAAGAATATTTGACGAACAACATCAAATATGTAGATGGAGCAAATTTAAAGATTATCCAGCTGAAAAAATGTTTAAGACAATGAGTGAAGATGTATTTCCATTTATTAAAAATTTGGCAAATGATAAAAATTCAGGATATGCTAAATACATGGAAGATGCAATATTTATAATACCTACACCAATAATGTTACAAAAAGTTGTAACAGCTATGGATAAATTAGAAATGAAAGATAGAGACACAAAAGGTGATGTATATGAGAATTTATTAGCCAAACTAAGTACAGCGGGAGTTAATGGTCAATTTAGAACTCCTAGACATATTATCAGAATGATGGTAGAACTAATGAAACCAACACCAGAAGACATTATTGTGGATCCGGCGTGTGGTACAGCAGGATTTTTAGTTGAAGCAGGTGAATATTTAAGAAAAAATAAAGATGATTTATTTTTATCAGAGAATTTAACGGAACATTTTAATAATACAATGTTCTATGGATTTGATATGGATAGAACTATGCTTAGAATTGGAGCAATGAACTTGATGCAACATGGAATAGAAAATCCAAACATAATGTACAAAGATTCATTATCAGAAGATAATGAAGATAATGGAAAATACACTTTAGTTTTAGCAAATCCACCATTTAAAGGTAGCATAGATGCAGAAAGAACTTCAAAAGATTTACTTGCAGTAACCAAAACAAAGAAAACAGAATTACTATTTTTAGCTCTGTTTTTAAGAAGTTTAAAAATAGGAGGAAGATGTGCTTCAATTGTTCCAGATGGAGTATTATTTGGAAGTTCAAATGCACATAAAGCAATTAGAAAAGAAATTATTGAGAATCATAAATTAGAAGCAATAATTTCAATGCCAAGTGGTGTATTTAAACCATATGCAGGAGTTTCTACTGCAATTATAATATTTACAAAAACAACACAAGGTGGAACAGATAAAGTATGGTTTTATGATATGACAGCTGATGGATTTAGTTTAGATGATCAAAGACAACCAGTAAAGGAAAACGATATACCAGATATAATAAAAAGATTTAATAATAGAAATTCAGAAGAAGAACAAACAAGAAAAAGAACAGAAAAATCTTTCTTTGTTACTAAAGAAGAAATAGTAGAAAATGATTATGACTTATCAATTAATAAGTATAAAGAAATAGTGGTTGAAAAGAAAGAATATGAAAAGCCAGAGGTTATATTAAAAAGAGTACTAGAAATGGAAGATGAAATCCAACAAAAATTAAAAGAGTTGGAGGATGTCTTATGAGTGAAAAAATAAAGTTAGGAGATTATGTAAGTATAAAAACAGGAAAATTAGATGCAAATGCATCAAAAACAAATGGACAATATCCATTTTTTACTTGTTCAATTCAACCATTAAGAATTGATAATTATTCTTATGATTGTGAATGCGTATTAGTAGCAGGAAATGGGGATCTAAATGTCAAATACTATAATGGGAAATTTGATGCTTACCAAAGAACCTATATAATAGAATCAATTAATAAAAAAGTAATGAATAATAGGTATTTATATTATTTAATCAATAGTAAGATAGAACATCTTAGAAATAACTCAATAGGCGGAGTAATAAAATACATCAAATTAGGAAATTTAACTAATATAGAATTTAATAAAATAGATATTCAGAAGCAAGAAGAATGTGTGAATTTATTAGATAAAATGCAAGAAATAATTGATATAAGAAAAACACAAATAGAGAAACTAGATGAGTTAATCAAATCTCAGTTTGTCGAGATGTTTGAAAATGTAAAAGAAACTGTAAGATTAGGTGATTGCTGTGATGTTCATGCTCGAATAGGATGGCAAGCTTTAACCCAAAGTGAACATATGCAGAATGGCGATTATATGCTAATTACAGGTACTGACTTTAGAAATAATGAAATTGATTATTCGACTTGTGTATATGTATCTAAAGAAAGATATGAAATGGATAAGAATATTATTTTGAAAAATGATGATATTCTTATTACTAAAGATGGTACTATTGGTAAAGTTGCAATTGTTCATAATTTAATAAAGCCTGCAACATTAAATGGTGGTGTCTTTGTAGTTAGACCAAAGGAAATATTTAATAAAGAGTATATTGCGTATGTTTTTAAAGGACCACTATTTACAGATTTTGTTAATAAATCAAAAACTGGGGCAACAATAAAACACTTAAATCAAAAACATCTTGTTGAATTTGAAATACCAATACCGACTTTAGAAGAGCAAATTAGATTTTCAAATATATATAAACAAGTTGATAAACAGAAATTTAAAATACAAAAGAGTCTAGAAGAAATACAATTAATAGAAGCAAGTTTAATTAATAAGTATTTTGGAGAATAATATGAATATATTTAAGGCTGAAATAGATGATGACCTGATTTATGATGCTTTGTATAATAGAAAACATCAACTGGTAATAAAGAGATTATGTTATAATAGTAAAAAAATATTAAATTACTTTAATAATATTAAAATTAAGCAAATAAATATTGATAGTTTTATAGACTATATATTTTGCAAATATATTATAAATATTGAAGATGAAAATGAACAATTAAATATTTTAAAACAAAATATTCAAGAGAAAATAATTGTAAAATATCAAGCTCAGAATATTGTTAGATTCATAGAAAGAGAATACTTAAATATAAAAAAATTAACAGAAGATACAAAAGAACAGCTAATTGTAATAAAACAAATGGTAATTGAAATTGCAAATAAGAATATTAAAAAAATTAGCATAGAAAAGTTATTTAAACAATATAATATAGAATTTTTTGACAGTATAAATTTGTTTTATAAGAAAAACAAGAAAGAAATATTGAGAATGTTAACAAATGAAAATATAATAAACGTATTGGTTGAATATAGAATAAATAATCTACTTATTTTTATAAGAGCTCATCAAAAAGAAATTAAAGAAAGCAAATATTATAATGATATCATTAAAAAGATAAATGTGAGTATAAAAAATTTACAAGATATTTATAAAAAAGATCAATATTATTTACAATTTATATATTTGCTAGAAGATTTGAAGGATGGAAAAATTAAAGATATAAAAATAGAGTATGAAAGAGTATCAAAAGAAAAAGATAACTTTATCAGAAAAAATGGAATTAGATATGAAAATAAAATAGATTTAACAGAAATATATAAACAACTAGAAGAAGAAATGAAAAATAATACTATTGATTCACAAATGAAATTTATAAAGTGCTTTGTAAAAAAGAGAAAAAACAAATTTGAAATCTCATTAAATGATATTGATAGAGTTAAACCACCATTAACAGATATTTTAACAGGCAATAATCATAGTTATTATAAGCCATTTAAAAAAATGTGTTTTGAAAATATATATTTAAACACTAGCATGAGAATATTTATGGATATATATATCAAGTGTTGTGGATATGAAGAATTACAAAACACGTTAGCAGGTCTTTTTAGAGATATTTATCAATATATTTTGTTTGAAGAAGAAGATATCCCTCTTTATGAACAGGAAGCGGAAAATATTGTAAAGACAATAAAAAATTTTATAGACATAAAATCAAATTATACAAGTTATGTTGATGCTTTTTATATCTCAAGTGTTTTAGAGAGATTATTAAGAAAAATATTTATTATCACTTGCTTAGACAAAAATACATATATGGATAGCTGTACATTAAAAGATATATTTGATGAAAAGAATAATAGTAATTTGCGAATTGTGATAGGTGAAACTTTATATAATTGGTTAAAGTTTTATTTGTATTATGATAATGAAGAAAAAAATGGATTTATTATAAAAGAGGGATGGGATATAAGAAATACAATATCGCATGGTAAGTATAAAGTTACAGATAATTTATCAAAAATATATTATATTCTTGTTTATCTATTGTTGAATTTGTTATGGAGTATAGATATAAATATGATAGTATTTCCTACAAATAAAACAGAAAAAATTCTAATAAAAGCATTTAAGAATTCAATTTAAAATGGAGGAAGTTATATGTCAAATTTTGATTTTTTAAAACAAAATAAATTATTCAATAATTTTTCAGATTCATGTATAGAAGCAGAAAATGGATTAGGATTAAATACAGTAACATGTAGTATATTATCTAGAAGAGCACTAGAACTTGCTGTAAAATGGCTATATGCAAATGATAATGATTTAAGCATTCCATATCAAGACAATATTTCTGCATTAGTACATGATATAACATTTAAAAAAATTATAGATGAGAAACTATTTAAACAAATTAAATATGTAATAAAATTAGGAAATTTTGCAGTACATAATAATAAAAAAATATCTAGAGAAGAAGCGGTTTTATCTTTAAGATATTTATATAATTTTATGCAGTGGATTGCATATTGTTATTCAGATGAGTTTGAAGAAAAAGAATTTGACGAAAGTATTTTACCAGCCGAGAGTATAAATGTTTTAGCTGTAAAAGAAAGAGAAAGTCTATTTGAAGAACTAGAGAAAAAGGATAAAAAGATTGAAGAAACAAGAAGAGAGAATGAAGAATTAAGAGCAGAACTAACTAAAAAACGTGAGAAAAAAGAAGAAAATTATAACTTTGAAGTCAAAGATATATCTGAATTTGAAACAAGAAAGAAATATATAGATTTAGAATTAAAGCTTGCAGGATGGGATTTTGATATAAACATTACAGAAGAGTTAAAGCTTTCAGGTATGCCAAACAATAAAAATGAAGGTTATGCTGATTATGTTTTGTTTGGCAAAAATGGATTACCTTTAGCTGTTGTAGAAGCAAAAAGGACAAGTGTTGATCCAAGAGTTGGACAAAATCAATCAAAACTATATGCAAATTGTATAGAAAATGAATATCATCAAAGACCAGTTATATATTACACAAATGGATTTGATATATATATGTGGGATGACATGAATTATGCACCAAGAAAAGTGTCAGGATTCTATACACAAGATGAATTACAGTTACTAATAAATAGGAGAAAAAGCAGACAAAATTTAGAGCATATATTTGTAAATGATAAAATTACAAATAGAGAATATCAATTAGAAGCTATAAAAAGTGTGTGTGAAACTTTTGAAGAAGGACACAGAAAAGCTCTAATAGTTATGGCAACAGGAACAGGAAAAACAAGAACAGCAATTTCTATTGTAGATGTATTATCAGATAAAGAATGGGTGAAAAATGTATTATTTTTAGCAGATAGGACGGTACTTGTTAAACAAGCAAAAAATAATTTTAATAAGCTATTACCAAATGTTTCTACATGTAATTTATTAAGTTCAGTTGATAATCCAGAGGATTCAAGAATAGTATTTTCAACATATCAAACAATGATGAATGCAATAGATGTGACTAAAAATAAAGACGGAAATAAACTATTTACACCAGGACATTTTGATTTAATTATTGTAGATGAAGCACATAGAAGTATATATAAAAAATACCAAGCTATATTTGAATATTTTGATGGATTAGTAGTTGGATTAACTGCAACACCAAGAAATGATGTTGATAGAAATACATACAGATTTTTTGAAATAGAGAATGATGTTCCTACTTTTGCTTATGAATATGAAAAAGCAGTAAAAGAAGGATATTTAGTAGATTACCATACAATAAAAACAAGTACAGACTTTATGGATAGAGGAATTAAATATTCTGAATTATCAGATGAAGAAAAAGAAGAATATGAAAATACTTTTACAGATGATGAAGAAAATTTACCAGAAGAGATTGATTCTTCTGCAATAAATACATGGTTATTCAATAGAGATACAATTAAAAAACTATTAGAATTATTGATGGAAAAGGGATTGAAAGTTAAAGGCGGAGATGAACTTGGAAAAACAATAATTTTTGCAAGGAACCATAAACACGCTCAAAAAATAGTTGATACTTTTAATGAGTTATATCCAGAATATAGAGGTAACTTTGCAAAACTAGTTGATAACCAAGTCAAATACAATGAGACTATAATAGAAGATTTTTCTGTAAAAGAAAAATGGCCTCAAATAGCTGTATCAGTTGATATGTTAGATACAGGTGTAGATGTTCCAGAAATACTAAATTTAGTTTTCTTTAAACCAGTAAAATCTAAAATAAAATTTTGGCAAATGATAGGTAGAGGAACAAGACTATGTAAAGACTTATTTGGGGTAGGAATAGATAAGAAAGAATTTTACATATTTGATTACTGTAAGAACTTTGAATTTTTCTCTGAAAATCCAAAAGGTATAGAAACTAATTCAGGAACAAGCTTAACAGAAAGAATATATGGATATAAGTTAGATTTAATTGTAGAACTACAAAATATGAAATATCAAAGTGATGAGAAATATTGTGAATATAGAAAACAACTAATAAACGATTTTATTGAAGAAATAAATAAACTAAATACAGATAGTTTTATGGTTAGAAATAAAGCACACTATGTTGAACAATACTCAAAAATTGATAATTGGACATATATTTCTACAATAGATTTAGCAGATATAAAGGATAATTTAATACCTTTAGTTATCTCAATAGAAGACAACGAAGAAGCGAAAAGATTTGATAATTTAATATATCAGTTGCAAGTAAAAAGAATAAGACAAGATAAAACTTCAAGATGTGAAAATGCGATTATAGATACAGTAGCTGAACTAGAAAGACTAGGAACTGTACCACAAGTTAGAGAAAAACAAGAATTAATATTAAAAGTTGCTGAAACGGATTATATTAAACAGGCAGATTTCTGGCAGATAGAGGAAATAAGAGAAGAATTAAGAAATTTAATACAATTTATAGATCCATACATGAGACCATATGTAGAAACTGATTTTGAAGATACTCTAAATGATGTAGATGAAGAATATGTTTATGTAAGCACTGGAAACAATTTTAGTAATTATAAGAAAAAGTTAGAAAAATTTTTAACAGGAAACTTAGAAAATGTTATTATATGGAAGATTAGGCACAATGTAAGATTAACAGAGCAAGATAAAGAAAATCTTGAAAAGATATTATTTGAAGAATTAGGAAACAACAAGGAGTATGCAGAGGCATATGGAGATACGAACATAATAAAAGCTGTAAGAAATATTGTTGGACTAGATAAAAATGTTGTTAGTGATATTTTCTATAAATATATAAATGACAATAGATTAAATATGAAGCAAATTCAATTTGTCAAACTATTAGTTGATTATGTTATAAAAAATGGAACAATTGATATGCAGAAACTTACAGAACAACCATTCAAAAATGTTGGGGAAGTGTATGATTTATTTGGAAATAATATTGATTTATTTAAAGAAATTAAGGAAGATATCGAAAGTATAAATGAAAATGCTGAGAAATTGGCGTAGAAAAGAGGAATTTTAATGATTTTAAAAGATAATAAAGAATTAAAACAAAAAGATTTTAAGAATGAGAAAGAACTACAAAACTCTTTTGAAAACAATTTAGAAAGAATATTAGGCTATAGATTTATTGATAGTGAGTTTACAGTGGGAGATTTTAGAATAGATTCTTTAGCTTTTGATGAAGAAACAAAATCTTTTAAAATAATAGAATATAAAAATGTAAAAAATCATTCTTTAGTTGATCAAGGCTATACATATTTAAAATTAATGTTGGAAAGAAAAGCGGATTTTGTATTGCAATATAACATAAAAACTAAATCATCACTAACTATTCAAGACATTGACTGGAGTCAATCAAGAATTATATTTGTTTCACCAATTTATACAGCATATCAGTTAAATGCTACAGATTTTAAGAACATACCAGTAGATTTAGTAAAAGTAACAAGATATGAAGAAGATATTGTAGAAATAGATTTTATAAAAAAGACAAGTAATGTAAAAGTCCAAGATATAAAGATGGAATCTGAGCAAAATGATGTAAATAAAGAAGTGATTGTATACACTGAAGAAGATCATCTAGCTAAAGCATCAGACGAAATTAAAAAAGTTTATGAAGAATTAAAAAACAGAATTTTAGAACTAGACGATATTGATATAGAAATAAAAAAATATTATATAGCATTTAAAGGAAGAACTAATATTGTAGATATTGAAGTTACAAAAAATAAATTAAAAATAGATATCAATATGAGAAAAGGAATGCTACAAGATTTATTAAGTATAACAGAAGATATTAGTGAAATAGGTCACTGGGGAAATGGAGATTATAGAGTTACAATAAATAATTTTAACGATATCGACTCTTTAATGCCTTTAATAAAACAATCATTGAAAGTAAATAGAAAATAGATAAAAAGGTGATATTATATGAAAATAAAATGCTTAGTATGTGGAGATATTATTGAATCTAAACATAGACATGACTTATTGAGCTGCAAATGTAATAATTGTTATATTGATGGTGGACAAGATTATTTACATTTTGGTGGAAATGATTTTAGCAAGATTTTAATTATTTTTGATGATGGGACAGAAGTATTAGCAAGTGATGAAGAAGGATACAGAAAAAAATATGAGGAATGGGAAAATAATAGGATCAAGAAGATAGCTAAAAAGAATGTATAGGCAACTTTAATAATGTAAAGTCACAAGAAATGAATTAGAATCTCTAAAAAAATAAAGGATGGTAAGTTTAGATATTTGATTATTAAAGAGCAAACAAAGATTAAGCTTAGAAAAATATGAATTATAAATACAATATGGTAATAGGTTATTATATAATAGAATGGAGTAAAAAATGGAAAATAACGAAGTGAAAATATTTAATGCAATATTAGAAAACTTTAAAGAAGAGTATAATATATCTAAAAAAATTGATGCATTTAATATATTTGTACCATTTCAAGTATGCAAAAATAAGATGATTAGTGTTGAAGATGCAATAGAAAGTTGTGTTGACGGGGGAAATGATGGTGGGATTGACAACATATTAATATTTGTAAATGATATTCTTATAAAAACAAAAGAAGATTATGAAAAATTAAATATTACTAGGAGTCCACAAAATATTCTAGATATTTATATAATGCAAAATAAAAAGGTTAACGGATTTTCTCCAGACACATTAAATAAGCTATACATAACTTTTCAAAACATATTTAATGATAATTTTAAAGATAGTGATTTAGAGAAAAATTATAATTTAGAATTGATTGAACAAATAATTCTTCTTAGAAGAATTATTACAGATATACCAAATTTTTATACAGAAAAAATAAGTGTAAATTTTATCTATTCTACTACAGCACAAAATATAGATTTATCTAAACATGTTTTAAATTCGCAAGAAATATTATGTGAAATGATGAAATCTAATATGTGTATAGATAATGTAAATTTTATATATAACGGGATAAAGGAATTAAAAAAATTGTATGATAGTGGATTTTCTACTTCAGTGCAATTACGCGTAAAAGATATGATTTCTGATACATATGTTGATGATAATAATGAAGCATGTATTATATTAAGTACAATAGACGATTATTATGATTTCTTATCATCTGAAAATAATGAATTAAAGGAATATTTGTTTGAAGCTAATATTAGAGATTTTCAAGAAAAAAGTAATGAGGTAAATGAAGGCATATTAAATACTTTAGATGAAAAAGGAAATATTGATTTTTGGTGGTTAAACAATGGAATTACAATATTAGTAGAAGATTTGGAAATAAAACCTAAATCGCTGATTTTAACAATGCCAAGAATAGTTAATGGATTACAGACGAGTTATTGCATATATGAAAATAAAAAATCTACTCCACCATTATTTAAAAGCCATGATGATAGATGTGTGTTAATAAAAGTTATTAAAACTTCAAATGAGAAAATTATGGAAAAAATTATTTTTGCAACAAACAATCAAACACCTATAAATACTGCAGATTTAATAGCAAATGAACCGGTACAAAAAGATATAGAGGAATATTTTAAGAATAAAGGATATTTTTACGAAAGAAGAGATAATTTCTATAAAAGAAAAAGAGAAATTAATCCAAGAAAAATAATTAGTAAATCCACTTTATTTCAATGTGCAATGGCGGTTATTGAAAAATCTCCAAGTATAGCAAGAAATAATCCAAGAACAATTATATATGAAAGCAATTATAAAGCTTTATTTAATAAAAATATAGATGTTGATATTTATTTTAATATCTATAATGTATATGAGAAATTATTAGATTATATAAAAAATATTTCAAAAGAAGAAGATCCCCTAAATATAAAATATGGAACATCTATCGTAAGTTTCAAATTACATTTATTATTAATAAGCATAATTCTTGCCTTAGGCAATAAAGACTATAATACAGAGGATTTGAGAAATATAAATATAGAAAATGAAAATGTAGTTTTCAAAAAAGCGACAAAAATATTAGAAATTATTTTAGATGAGGCATATGACATAAATAAGTTGTATTATGCCAAAAATAGACAAATAGATGAAGATATAAAGAACTATAATTATGAATATTAAAGATTATTTGAAAAGCCGAGAAGTAACTCGGCTTTTTTCATGGATTTAAGAACCTTTAACCAACTCCATCCCATCACAAAATCCATTTCTATAATACTTCTCACACCAATAATAAATATAATCATAGAAATTCTTATCAAGTTGATCTAGTTGCTTTTTAACGTATTGTCTGTTCTTTTCAGGTATGCTATTTAAAATATTTTTACTTATTTTCTCAAAATGAATAAAATGCTTTTTATCTTCTTCTGTTAGATAACAAAATTTGCTTTCTTCTCTAAATTGAAACCATTCTTTCATTAAATCATCATTTACTTCTCTTAAATTATTATCCATAAAATCCTCCAATTTATAAAATAAAAATTCAAATACTTCCAAAAATTCTTTATAAAAAATTGGGGAGAAATTGGGGATCAATTTTTCAAAAACACCCCAATTTTAACCAAATTAAACATCATACAAAAATCTTTAAAAGTATTGATAACACTAACATACAACACAATTCAACATTTATCTGAAAAGACATTATGTAGCCCTCATAACCCGAAGGTCGTAATCCCCAAACTTCATTTAACATTCAACTAA
>CAMOWA010000052.1 GCA_946628005.1 uncultured Caryophanales bacterium | reverse complement strand
TTTATTGATTTAAAAAGAGATTATTTATAAATCTCCCCACTTTGGAAACACTATCGCTTTATTGTGTTTTCCTTGACATTTTAACAAAAAATGGTATAATAAGACGAAAAAAAGAGGGGGATATCATGGATAAAAAGAAAGAATACTTAGAAGAATTAAAAAAACAAATTGCTGAAAATGCAAAATTAGATAAAAACCTAACATATGCAAAGAATGTATTTATACCATTATTAGGCGGTGCAGGACTAATAGTTGGAGCTAGTTATTTTTTTCCAACAATTGTATCATTTGTTATTTCTATTACAGCATATATTTTTATAGCTTTATCATATCAAAAAAAATATGATGCTTATCAAGCGGAAGAAAACAAGAGATTAAAACAAGAAAAAAAAGACATAGAACTAGAAGATATAACAACTATGGATAATACAAAAGAAAATAAAATTAAGTTAGAAAAAAATAAAACGAAAAATGATAAATCATTAAAAGAAGAAGAAGAAAACCATAAAAAATTAGATAGTAAACTAAAATTTAGTGAAAATTGGTTTAAAGGAAGCTTAATTGCTTATGTTATTTCTACTGCAGGAGTATTACTATTTTCACCATATTTTTTAGCAGGTGTTACCATGTCAGCTGTAAGTGCAATTGGAATAACAAAAGATATTAAAAATAAAAAAGAACAAGAACAACAATCACTTGGTATAATTAATACTACTAAAAGATTAAATGCATTAATAGAAGAGAAAGTTGATAGTATTAAAAAAGTTTTATCATCTTCAATAGAAGAAGGTAAAGAAAAAGAACCAGTCTCAACGACAAAAACAAAAAGTAAAACTCCAACAACCTCAGATTTTATTCCATTAGAAGGGTTAGAAGGGGACTTTGGACCTCGTGAAGAGGGACATAGGAAAGTAAAAAAAATAGGAACGAGATAAATTAAAATTTATCTTTTTTTCTTGTTAGAATGAGAGTATTTTGCTATACTATTTATGTCATATTTAAAAGAAGGAGGATTCATGATGCATAAATATGTATACTTATTCAGTGAAGGTAATGCTGATATGAGAGAACTTCTTGGAGGAAAAGGTGCCAATTTAGCTGAAATGACTAATATTGGATTACCAGTTCCACAAGGGTTTACAATTTCAACAGAAGCATGTACTCAGTATTATGAAGACGGAAGAGAAATAAATGAAGATATTCAGTCTCAGATTAATGAGTATATAGTAAAATTAGAGGAAATTACAGGAAAAAAATTTGGAGATAAAGAAAATCCATTATTAGTATCTGTAAGAAGTGGAGCAAGAGCTTCCATGCCTGGAATGATGGATACGATTCTAAATTTAGGTTTAAATGAAGACGTTGTAGAAGTAATTGCAGAAAAAAGTAATAATCCAAGATGGGCTTGGGATTGCTATAGAAGATTTATTCAAATGTATTCCGATGTTGTAATGGAAGTTGGTAAGAAATACTTTGAAGAACTAATTGATAAAATGAAAGAAGATAGGGGAGTTACTCAAGATGTTGAATTAACAGCTGAAGATTTAAAAGAATTAGCTTCTCAGTTTAAAGATGAATACAAAGCAAAAATCGGTAAAGATTTCCCAACAGATCCAAAAGAACAATTAATGGGAGCTATTAAAGCAGTATTCCGTTCATGGGATAATCCAAGAGCTAATGTATATAGAAGAGATAATGATATTCCATATTCTTGGGGAACTGCTGTAAATGTTCAATCTATGGCATTTGGAAATATGGGAGATGACTGTGGAACGGGAGTTGCCTTTACAAGAGACCCAGCAACAGGAGAAAAAGGATTATTTGGAGAATTTTTAACGAATGCACAAGGTGAAGATGTTGTTGCAGGAGTTCGTACTCCAATGAAGATTGCTGAAATGGAAGAAAAATTCCCAGAAGCATTTAAACAATTTAAAGAGGTTTGTAAAACTCTTGAAGAACATTATAGAGATATGCAAGATATGGAGTTTACAGTAGAGCATGGTAAACTATACATGCTACAAACTCGTAATGGAAAAAGGACTGCTCAAGCTGCCCTAAAAATTGCATGTGATTTAGTAGATGAAGGAATGCGTACAGAAGAAGAAGCTGTTGCTATGATTGATCCAAGAAATTTAGATACATTACTTCATCCACAATTTGATACAAAGGCAATAAAAGAGGCTACACCAATTGGAAAAGGTTTAGGGGCAAGTCCTGGAGCTGCATGTGGACAAATAGTATTTACTGCAGAAGATGCTGAAAAATGGAATAATAATGGAAAGAAAGTAATCTTAGTAAGATTAGAAACTTCTCCAGAAGATATTACAGGAATGAAAGTATCTCAAGGAATTCTAACAGTTCGTGGAGGAATGACATCTCATGCTGCCGTAGTTGCTCGTGGAATGGGTTCATGCTGTGTATCAGGATGTGGAGACATCAAGATGAACGAAGCTAAAAAAGAATTTGAATTAGGTGGCAAAAAATTCCATGAAGGAGATGTAATCTCAATCGATGGAACAACAGGAAATATTTATGACGGAGAAATCCCTACAGTTGATGCAACAATTGCTGGAGAATTCGGTCGTGTTATGGAATGGGCTGATAAATTTAGAACACTAGGAGTAAGAACAAACGCAGATACTCCAAAAGATACAGCTAAAGCAATCGAACTTGGAGCTGAAGGAATTGGGCTATGCCGTACAGAGCATATGTTCTTCGATGAAGAGCGAATCTTTAACCTAAGAAGAATGATTTTATCTGAAACAGTAGAAGATAGAGAAAAATACCTTGATTTATTAATACCATATCAAAAAGGGGATTTCAAAGCAATGTACAAAGAACTAAAAGGAAAACCAATGACAGTTCGTTACATTGATCCACCTCTACATGAATTTGTTCCAAAAACAGAAAAAGAAATGGAAGAGCTTGCAAAAGCTATGAATATTACAATTGATCACATTAAAGAAGTATGTGATGAACTTCATGAATTTAATCCAATGATGGGACACAGAGGATGTAGACTTGCAGTAACATATCCAGAAATTGCTAAAATGCAAACAAGAGCATTAATGGAAGCTGCTATTGAAGTTCATGAAGAAGATGGATACGATATCGTACCTGAAATCATGATTCCACTTGTAGGAGAAGTTAAAGAATTAAAATTTGTAAAAGATATTGTAGTTGAAACTGCAGAAAAAGTAAAAGAAGAAAAAGGATCTGATATGAAATATCATATTGGTACAATGATTGAAATTCCAAGAGCAGCAATTACTGCAGATGAAATTGCTAGTGAAGCTGAATTCTTCTCATTCGGAACAAATGATTTAACTCAAATGACATTTGGATTCTCAAGAGATGATGCTGGTAAATTCTTAGGAAGTTACTATGAAAATAAAATTTATGAACAAGATCCATTTGCAAAATTAGACCAAAAAGGTGTTGGTAAACTTGTAAAAATGGCGGTTGAATTAGGTAAGTCAACTAGACCAGATATAAAATTAGGAATCTGTGGAGAGCATGGTGGAGACCCATCAAGTGTTGAATTTTGCCATAATGCAGGGTTAACTTATGTATCTTGCTCACCATTTAGAGTACCTATCGCAAGACTTGCTGCTGCACAAGCTGCAATCAAAGAAAAACAAGCTGCAAAAGAATGCAAGAAATCTTGCAAAAAGAAATAATATAAGAGACTAGAGAAATCTAGTCTTTAAATTTGAAAAAATACAGTGACATATATGATATAATGATAAGGAGATGGAAGTGATTTATGTGAAAGCATTTGATAAAGTTGAACCGTTATATAATATCGATGAAGAAACTAATTCATTAATAAGTAGTATAGAAAAAGAATCAAAAGTTATTATATAGATTCGGAATATTAATAGGAGGTTATTATGGAAACTAAAAGAGTTCTACTAATGTATTCTGGTGGATATGATTCTATATTATCAATGTTTAAATTAATGAATTTTGGTTATAATGTATTATTAGTAAATTATGATAATGGGTGTGAAATATCAAATGGGTATGAAGTAAAGCAAGCTATGAAATACCAAGAAAAGTATTATCCCAAAATAGAATATATTGGAAAAATAACGACAGTCACAGGCTTTATGTATAATAATAGACTAACAGACAATATACCAATGAATGAAATAGTTGAAAAATATGGTAATACAACTATTTCTCAAATAAGATGTTTAAATTGTAGAAGCGCAATGTATGTTGAATCAATAAAATACTGTTTAGATAATAATATTCATTATATAGCTGAAGGGGCAAGAAAATCTCAATTATTTTCAATTGAACAACCACCGGTAATAGAATCATATAAAAAACTAGTTAATGAATATGGATTGGAATTATTATTACCAGTATGGGATTTAGAAGATGATTTTGACAAAGAGACTTTAATAATGGGTTACGACGATAATCGTGGAGGAGCAACGTTATGGGGAAAGTCAGAATCAAAATGTGTATTAGGAATACCATTAGAAGAAGCGGTACCAGAAGAATATACAAATACAATAAAGAAGCTACTAGAAGAATTAATTATTCCGGATTGTAGAAGACAAATTGAATATAAATATAGACCAAAACAATTATTATATAAAGGAAATGGCAATTTTCCATTTTTATAAAAAATTATATCTTCACTTTGAAAATAGAATCTATATGGAAATGTAGATTAAATAAAAGAATGATTTTAATGAAACGATTGCTGTGGCTATAAAATATAGTTACCCACCAACATCATTGCGGTTATTGTTTGTTACTACTAACCTTTATGGCGATTATATCTTAAGCCCAACAAACATTATGGTGACATTGACAATTCCCCAATAATATTAATTGTGACTATGCTTTAGGACCGAAAATATTTGTTCTTGTACAAGCTGCAATTAAAGCAAAAAACAATTAATTATAAAAGCATAAGAGACTAGGTAAAACTAGTCTTTTTATGTTATAATTTATATAGGTGGTAGAATGAGAATATACTTAGTTAGGCATGGTCAAAGCACAGCAAACGAAAAAAAGTTATGGCGGGGCATGCAGATGTAGAGTTGACAGAAAAAGGAAAAGTTCAAGCAAAAATTGTGGCTGAAAAGTTGGCAAATGAACAATTAGATGTTATACTTTGCTCTCCATTAGATAGGGCTCAAGAAACAGCAAATATTATTAACTCAGGCAGAACAGAAAAATTACCAATTATAATTACTAATAGTTTGATGGAAGTCGATTATGGTATTTATGAGGGTGTTAAAAAAAGTAATTTTAATTATAAACAATTTTGGAATTATTTAGATGAAAATAATACAAATAGTTTCTTTAGTTTTGCATGGCCAATTATTAGATTTATATATGGTGAATTGTTAACTAAGTATTATGACCAAAATATATTACTTGTGACACATGGCGGTGTATCAAAAATATTTGAAATGGTTTTAGGTGATTATTCTTTATCTCCCACTAAGATTGGAACATATTTACCTGATAATAGTGAATTACTTATTTATAATATTTCAAAAAACAATTCATATTATTTTCATAATAATAATAGCATAGATGATAATGAGAACAATTCGTTCTTTAGAATTATTTCAAAAGAAGATTTTGAAAAAGCTCAAAAGATTTTAGATAGCCATTCTAAAGCAGTTAAGATTGGATTACGACAAGCCAAAGGTGTTCCTAAGAATATGTGGAGCAAAAAACTATTATGTGAATGTGGTTCAACATTTAACAGAAGAACTTATCATAGAAATAAATATGGAACTACTTATAGTTATGAATGTTATAAAAGAAAGAATAGTCTTGAAAAAGAATGCAAGGTGAAAGGAATACCAGAATGGAAGCTAGAATATATGGCAAAACATATATTCACTTGCTTAACTAGAAATAAAGAAAATAGAGAAGAATTAACAAAAATATTAATGGAGGGAGTAAAGTTAGAAGAAAATGAAGAAAAAAACATAAAAAATGAAATTAAAAGATATAAAAATCTGATAGATGATGAAAATACGAAATTAGATAGAATATTAGATATGTATTTAGATGAAACAGTAGATTTAAAAACATTTGAACAATACCAAAAGAAGTCCAATTCAAAGATAGAAACGTTTAAAGTAGAAATTGATGAATTGGAGAAAAAGTTGAAACGTCTAGAACCATTACAAGTAAGAAAAGAAAATGCATTAAAGTCAGTTAGAAAAATATTAGATGTTGCTTATAATGGAATAGACGAAAGATTAATAGAAGAAGTAGTTGAAAAAATAATAGTTCATGAAAACTATTTTGAATGGAAATTGAACTTCTATGATGAAACATTTAAACTTAAAATTACAGGAAAAGGACAAAAAGATTGTTTTGTAGAAGAATATAAATAACATGATATAATAATTATGGAAAGAGAGATGAACTATATGAAAGATGGGAAAATACCAAATCCAAATACAATTCATCCAATAGCTGGATATGATAAAGAAATTTATATTAAACCAACAATAACTAATAAGAATATCATTGTTGGAGATTTTACCTATATAGCAGATTCTGAATTTGAAAGTCATGTTACACATTTATATGAATGGAATGATGATAAATTAATTATAGGGAAATTTTGTCAAATTGCCTCAGGAGTAGAATTCATTATGAATGGAGCCAATCATCAAATGAATGCAGTTTCAACATTTCCTTTTTATACTTTAGAAGGTTGGGAGCAAATTCCACCATCAAAAGATGATTTACCATTAAAAGGAGATACAGTAATAGGCAACGATGTTTGGATAGGACAAAATGCTGTTATTTTACCTGGAGTTCATATTGGAGATGGAGCAATAATTGGAGCAAATAGTGTTGTAGGAAGTAATGTTGATCCATATACAATAGTTGCAGGAAATCCGGCTAAAGAAATTAGAAAAAGATTTGATAATGATCTAGTAGAGGTTTTAGAAAAGTTAAAATGGTGGGATAAAAGTATAGAAGAAATAAATAGTTTGATACCATTATTAACTTCTAGTGATTTAGATAAAGTAAAAAAAGAATTAGAAAAAATGATATAAAGATATGTAGGTCATCTTAGTCAATATTTAGTATGTCAACTTTTACTTTTTGGATAACGAATTTGTTTTATTTCACAAGCCGCAATCAAAGCAAAAAACAATAAGTAATAAAACAAAAGACTAGAAATTCTAGTCTTTTTTGTTTGCAAGATAGTAATATTGCGGCCTCTTTTGTAATTGCAAACAAAACAGGATTGGATAAATAAATATCTTTATAATAAAAATTTTAAATTATTTACATATTTAATAAATAATTGTTTAAATTATTACTTTTTTATGATATAATATTGCGTAAATTGGAGGTGCGTATATGAGAAAAAATAACATTTTACCAATACCAACTATTAATGATGAAAGGTTTAGAAACTTACCCCATAAAAAACTATTGGACCCTTTAAGAATTATCCATTATAATCATTATGGAAAAGATCCCAATATTCAACTAATAACAGCAAATGACGGAAAGGATTCTATGTTTGAAAATGGAAGATTCTTGCCTACTTCTTGGTATAAGGTTAGAGGAATTTCTTCTTACATGATTCAATTTTCACAAAATATGACTGAAACATTTACAGGATCTATTTTAATTACTTCCGATGTGAAAAATCCTTTTAGTCCTGAAAACTTTACATATTTTGATGATATTTATATTCAATTTCTAACAGAATATATTAAAGAGCAATGTGATGGAGATATTAATCTTATACTATCTGATGGCATTTTTAAAACGTTATCTTTTGGGCACATTTATTTACCTAATAAAGCACCTCGTTCCTATTATGATTTTATCGATTGTGCTATTGAACAATTGTGTCATGTGTCTAGTTCACGAGATATAATCTATGTAGGTGATGATATCAAAAATGGATTTATGCTGGATGAGATTAAAGAGGGTGATGCTAAGATTGAAGCAGCAAAAAAATATATTACTCAACACATTTCTATTTCTATAGATAATTCTGAACCAAGGAATATTTCTCCGAACCAATTAGATACGTTTAATGAGACAGCAAAGACAAAAATTTTGAGATATGGTAAATAACTTGTTTTCTATATTTTTTATTAAATGTGTCATTGTAAGAAAAAACAAGATTGCAAAGAGTTCGGAAGATTAAGATATTACGATGATAGTGTAATGCAAATATGAAAAGATGACAAATATAGTTAAAAGTATCGCCCACGTAACTTGATGGTGGCTATAAAGCTAAAGACCACGCAACGTTACGGCGGTATTAAGATTCGCCCACGTAACGATACAGCGACTATGGGTTATGACCTCGAAACATCGCAGCTGTATGCCATTTCGACCAAGTAAATCCACAGCAGTACAAGCCGCAATTAAATCTAAAGGACAGTCAAAATAATGGTAACAATATAATTTGTGTTATTATGGCATAAATTAATAATTGATTAAGATAATAAAAAGATTAAGATAAAACTTAATCTTTTTATGTTATAATTATAATTGAGATAGGGGAATAATAAATGAGTGATATAGAAGAAATAGTTGTTGATGGTAATGAAGTATTTGACTTTATCAATTTTGCTCTTAAGAATAAAGATAAAAATGATATTGAATTTAGAAGTTGTGATTTTTTAAAAGAAGATATATTAAAATTATCTAATGCAAGAGAATATGAAAGGATTGCATTTATCGATTGTTCGTTTGAAGATTGTACATTAATACAAAATATAAAAACTAGGTCATTATCATTTATCAATAATAGATTAAATAATTATGAATTTATTTATAATATGTCTTTTTTAGAAAATTTAACAGTCATTGGCGGGAATGTAGATGCTTTTAAATTTAACAAATTAAATAAACTGAAATATTTAAGATTAAGTCATAGTTACGTAGATAATATTGAAAAATATATATCAACAAATTTAAAATACTTATTTATAGACAATACAAATATAAAGAATTTATCATTTATAAATAATTTTGTTAATCTTGAAATATTAAGTATTTCGGAAAATCAAAGATTATATAATAAGGAATTAATTGAAAAAATTTTTGGTCGTGTTAAGGTAATATATGATAGCATAATTGAAATGGATGTGTATCCAAATGATTAAATATGGTTATGAAGTGATTCCATGTTCAAAATTAGATATTAATTTTATCAATCAATTAAATGTAAATAATTATAGAAATAAAAAGTTGGTATTACAAGTTAAAAATACCAAATGTATTGATAAAGAAGCATTGCGTTACCTAAAAAATACTTTAAATATGGATATAAAAATAAGTGTAATAGGTCCTTATAGTGATGAAAATGTTGAAAATGAACAAACAAGAGAAAGATATTTTTATAATACATTATATGATTTAGATGAACTATATAAAATTATAACTCAATTTGAAAAAATAGAAGAAAATATTGACCAAAATTGGAACAAGTATGATATTGTTGTATATTTAGCAGAAACCATTGTTAGAAACATTATGTATGATCCAGAATATTTATTAATGAATAATAAAGGAATTGCTATACCTAAAAAGATTGGGATGCAAGATATGGCTGATTATTATGATAGATCATTACGAGGTATGCTAACTAGAAAAGCTGTATGTGCAGGATTTTCAGTAATATTTAAAGAATTAGCTAATAGAAACGATATTCAGTGTAAATATGTTAGTGGAGCTGCATATAGTGAAACTGGCGTATATCGTGGTGGACACGCATGGAATTTGATAAGAATAAATGGTGTAATTTATCCAATAGATATTACATGGAAAAACACAAAATATAGACAAGGCGATTTCTCTAATATAGATAATCTTTCATGTGATGTTGAACGATTTAAAAAATTACATAGACCGTATGATCCAAATGATAATATTGGTTTAACTAAGCTTGATGAAGAAATAGTAAAAAGTTCAAGAAAAAAAAACAGCAATTAGAAGACATTATAATGCAACGACATACGTGATAAAAAGAGATGACAAAACACAATTTGTGTTATCACAAATAGGCACGTATAAGGGACTGTATCGGTATCTTTATTCTGAAATAAATAGTGATGGCAGTTATGCAATACCTACAATATTATTTTCAGAATCAAATTTAGTTAAAGAAATAAATGAACATAAATTTGAAAAAAGTAATCACTATAACGATTTTATAAAATCATTTGCAAATGTATTATTTTCAAAAGAAAATTTAGTTGATTCTAAATTAAATAAAAGAACAAAATATATTGGCTGTTGTGAATTACCAAATCAAAAAGGCTTTGTAAAAACTCACAATGAGATTATAAAATCAGAAAGAGCAATAAAAATATTTAATTTAAATAATATAAAATCTCAAAAAAGAGATGATGGCTCAATAATAACATTGGTTCAATTCCCAAACAAATCAAATAATGGTTTATTATATGAGTATCATATATATGTTTTATCAAATGGACCTACTGTTATGGAGTATAATGTTTATTCTAACTCAGATTATTTTTCAATGTCATCAAAGACAGTAGTGAATTCCATATTAAGTGATAACAATTTAAAACAATCAATTAGTCAAGGAGGAATAATGAGATAGATATAGAAAAATTGCACAATTGATATATAAAAGATTAGTGATATACTTAATATAAGTCTAATTTTCAAATATTTGAATAGGTGCCCTCTAAATAGAAAGGTACTACAGGCCGCAATTAAAAGTAAGGGGTCAAATTAACCAAATAAAGGACTAGAGTAATCTAGTCTTTTTTATGTTACAAAACTGTAATGTTAGAATAATTATATAAATGATATAATGTATTTAGGTGATTTTCTATGAAAAAAATAATGATAGTAGAAGATGATAAGACAATTGCAGAAGAATTATTGTTTCTCTTGAATAATTCTGATTATGAAGGAATTATATTAAAAGATTTTGAAAATTCTAAAAAAGAAATATTAGATAACGATCCAGATTTAATACTACTTGATATAAACATTCCTTATTTAAATGGTGAATTATTATTAAAAGAAATAAGAAAAGAATCTAATATTCCTGTAATAATGGTTACTAGTAAAGAAAGTGAAGCAGATGAAGTAATTTCTTATTCATATGGAGCTGATGATTATATTACAAAACCTTATAATCCAACAATTCTTTTACTAAAAATTAATGCACTACTAAAAAGATGTGAAAATAATAAAAGTATGATTACCTATAAGGATATTGTTTTTGATATAGGAAAAGGTATAGTAAAAAGAAATGATAAAGAAATAATATTAACAAAAAATGAAATTATAATTTTTAATTTATTATTAAGCAATAAAGATAGAATTGTTACTAAGGATGAACTTATGACAGATCTATGGAATAATGATGAATACATTAATGAAAATGCTTTAACAGTTAATATTAGTAGATTAAGATCTAAATTATCTGATTTAGGTTATGAAGATATTATAGAAACAAGAAAAGGAATAGGGTATAGAATAGTATGAAATATAGAGATTATTTAAAAGATAACTTAGTGGGTATCATAATATATTTAAGTACAATTATATTAATTGTGCTTATTCTTAATGCTTTTAAAATGCCTATATTTGTATCAATTATATGTTTCTGTATATTTATTATTTGTGGTATTTCAATCATTACAATAAGTTATATAAAAAAGAATAGTTTTTATAAGAACTATCTTTCTAATTTAGAAAAATTATCTAAGAAATATTTAATACTAGAAACAATACCTGAGCCTAATACATATGAGGAAAAGATTCTAGTAAATTCATTATATGATATTAATAAATCTATGATTGAAAACATCAATGAATATCAAAGAAGTACAATAGAGTTTAAAGAATTTGTTGAATTATGGATTCATGAAGTAAAGATTCCAATATCTAGTATGGTATTAAAATGTCATAATAATAAAGAAAAATATGACAAGGCATTCCTTAGTTTAATTAGAAGATTAGATAATCAAATAGATGAAGTTTTATATTATGTAAGAAGTGAAAATACGGAAAAAGATTTCTCCATCACAGAAGTATCTTTAAAAGAGGTAATAAGAAATGTTGGCTTAAAGAATAAAGATGATTTACTTGAAAATAACATAGATTTTATTACTGATCTAAAAAATATAAAAATATGTACTGATAAAAAATGGTTAGAATTTATTATTAATCAAATTATAAATAATAGTATTAAATATAAAAAAGATAAAGATTCTTATATTAAGATTCGTACTACTGAGTATGATGAAAAGACAGTTTTAGAAATCTATGATAATGGTATAGGAATTCCTTCTAAAGATATAAAAAGAGTATTTGATAAGTCTTTTACTGGGACAAATGGAAGAGAAAAAGTTAAGTCTACAGGTATGGGATTATATATTGTTAAAAAGTTATGCGATAAACTGGGACATTCTATTTTTATTGAAAGTAAAGAAAAAGAGTATACAAAAGTATTATTAGAATTTGGTAAATATGAACATTACAAAATTGTAAGATAATGTAATATTAGAAAAAAGACAAAAGAATCTTCTTTTAATAATATGATAAGTGAAAAGGAGAGATATTATGGAAAATATATTAAGAGTAAAAAATGTAGAAAAATACTACGGAAATAAATCTAGTTTAACAAAAGCAATAAATAATATTTCTTTTGAAGTAGAAAAAGGTGAGTTTGTTGCTATCATGGGAGCAAGTGGATCGGGAAAAACCACATTACTGAATTGTATAT
>CAMOWA010000051.1 GCA_946628005.1 uncultured Caryophanales bacterium | reverse complement strand
ATAGAAAATATACTAAAACTAAAGGCGTATTTCCTAATGATTCTGCTTTATTAAAAAGCTTATATTTAGCAACAAATAATATAGAAAATAAATGGACTGTTAGATGTCCTAATTGGGATATGATATATAATGAACTAGATATTTTATATCCTAATCGTTTAAATTGATATTTGAAGATTTATGTAATTATGTTATGATAATTACAATATAAAAGAAGATTGGTTAACAATCTCCTTATAATCTTATTACCATTAAGGTATCTTTACACAAAGCTTTTTACATTCTCAGAAAGATAGGTAAATGTTATCTTTCTTTTTTTAGTAATCTATTTTCATTGATTCTTTTATTTTTTTCATAGTTTCTTTAGCTTTTTCCTGAGCTTGTTTTGTTCCATTATCTAGAATTTTTTTTACTTCTTCGGGATGCTCATCATAATATTTTCTTTTTTCTTGTATTGGTTTTAGGAATGCATTCATAGCGGCAATTAATTCTTTTTTACATTGAACACATCCTCTTTCTCCTTTTTTACATTCCTCACATATTTTTTTGTTATTATCTTCTGTATTTACTAAATTGTGATAATAGTAGACCATACAGTTTTCTGGATTAGCTTTATCATCTTTTTTTATTTTATTTGGATCCGTAATTGCTTTCATTATTTTATCGTGAATTGTTTTTTCGTCATCTACTAAATATATTGCGTTTCCTAAGCTTTTTCCCATTTTTTCATTTCCATCAAGTCCTCTTATTCTTGGGGTTCTGCTTAATAATTGTTCTGGTTCTTTTAATATGTTTCCGTAGATTGAATTGAATTTTCTTACTATTTCTCTACATTGTTCTAGTAGAGGAAGTTGATCATCTCCTACGGGAACTATTTCTCCTTCAAAGCAGGTTATGTCTGCGGCTTGTGATACTGGATATCCCAAAAATCCATATGTTATTGATTCTCCATTATTTCCAAATAATTCTTTTTTTTGAGATATTTCTGTTTTTACTGTGGGGTTTCTTTGAAGTCTAGATACTGTAACTAAATTTCCATAAAAAACTGTTAATTCTGCTATTTCAGGTATTTTAGATTGTATAAAAAAATGAACATTTTTAGGATCTAATCCTATTGAGATTAAATCTTTTGTTATTTCATATACATTTGTTCTTACTTTTTCGGGATTATCAAAATTATCTGTTAGAGCTTGAACATCAGCAATTTCTAAATAAAAGTCATAATTTTCTTGATTTTCTCGCCATGTTTTTCCAGCTCCAAAATAATGGCCTAGATGAAGATTACCTGTTGGTCTAATTCCTGTTAAAATTGTTTTCATAATTCCCTCCTTTTAATAGATTTTATCATAATAAAAATACTGTTGCAAATATTTATATTGGTTTTTTTATTTCTTTATTAGTATATTAATAATACTAGGATAATATAGTAATATAAAACCAAATAATATTCCACAGAGTGCTCCTATTAAATGACCATCATGGTATATGGTTTTATTTCCTTCTGTTATACTATTTTTTACTTCGCTTAAAATATAGAAAATTAATATTAATATTAATGTTACTGGTATTTTTCCTTCTGTTATATTTGAGAAAGATGATAATACTATTAACATATATACATTTCCGCTTGCTCCAGTAATTCTATAATTATTAAATATTATATTAAATAATGAAATAAAAAGTGATGTGATTAAAAACATGATTATTAATAGGTATCCTCCATACTTTTCTTCTATCATTGGTCCAATTAACAGTATAAATAAAAAATTATGCATAAAGTGATTATAGTCTTGATGTCCTATACAATGTGTAAATAATCTTATATAGGTTAATGGATTTAGAGGAGAACTTCTATAATTTGAAAAAAGTAATTTATTTGTTTTTCCTCTTGTAATCGTATTTAGGATGCATGCTATAAAAGATATTATAAGATATGTTAGTATTACTGGTGAATTATAATCTAATTTTATATTTTCTATAAATGTGTTAATATTCATTTTTGAACTCCTTTATTATATTATACTAAATAATCTTTTTTAGTAAATATATTTATGTTATACTTCTAATAGATGAATAATTATATTTTATGTTGGAATAATATTATTAAGGAGGAAAAATAATTGGATGAATTAAAAAATAAAATAATAAAATTATTATATAAGAAGAAGGAAAATGTTGTACTAGATTTATATTTAAGAGATTATGATTGCTCTAATTATTATTTTGCTATTGTATATAATTCTAAGATAGAAAAGTTTAAGGTTTTAATGGTTCCTTTAGATGCTATTCATGATAGTAAATATTTGGAAGAGTATTTTTGTTATCAATTTATTTTTGTAAAAACTGTAGAACATATTATGAAAGTGATTCATGACAATGAAGAATTAATTGAAAATTGTACTCATAATCAATCTACTTTGGATTCTTATTATATTGAAATTAATACTCATATAGCTTCTAAGGATTATTGTTTTAAATTTACTCAGTATATTCCAACAACATTTCCATTTTTCTTTGATATAATTGTTTTACTGTTTGAACATTTACCTAATATTGTTAGTGAATTATGTAATAAAGTATTATATTCTTTTCAGAATCCAAATGATGCTATTACATATAATGGTAGTTATCGTTTTGATTTATATAAAGATTCTTTTCTAGATTTATTTTCAGAAGATATTGTTAATAGTTGTAAGTATTCTTTAAATGATGTTTCTTTTTTAGAAAGAGTTGGAAATAGATATTATGCTGTTATTAATAATGAATGGGTTTGTATTCATTATACTGATTCATTAAATAAAATGAACATTTATAGTGGACAATACTCTGTATTAGGGGAAGAAATATTTATTGTTTTAAAAGCTATTATTGAGGAGAAGTTTCATTCTTTTTATCATTTATCTATTTTAGATGAAGATGAAGTTTATTTATGTTATGGTTTTTCTAATGGTAATTTTTTAGTAGTTTCTTCTTTGAAAAGTACTATTTCTATTTTAGATTATTCTTATAGTAATATTTCTATATCTGATTATGATGAGGTGTTAATTAATCACTTAGAAGAATATTTATCTGAAAAATATGAAGATTTTAAGGTTAAAGAAATTTTACAATCTATTTTGGATGAGTAAAATTTCTTTTTTATTGCAATTAGATGATTACTAATTATTTCTTTTTTGGCACTCGATATTGACAACTGCTAAAAATGGTGGTATATAATATCTTGTGAGGAGATGAGTTTATGGCAAAAAAACAATTTCAGTCAGAATCAAAAAGATTATTAGATTTAATGATTAATTCTATTTATACCAATAAAGATATTTTTTTAAGAGAATTAATTAGTAATTCTAGTGATGCTTTAGATAAATTATATTATAGGAGTTTAACTGATAAAAAGATTAAAGTTAAGAAAGAAGATTTAGAGATTAATTTATCTTTTGATAAAGATAGTCGTACTTTTATTATTGAAGATAATGGTTGTGGTATGACTAAAGAAGAATTAGAGGATAATTTAGGTACTATTGCGAAAAGTGGTTCATTATCTTTTAAAGAAAATATGAGTAAGGATGAAAAAATTGATATTATTGGTCAATTTGGTGTAGGATTCTATTCTGCTTTTATGGTTAGTGATAAGATTAGTGTATTATCTCGCAGTGTAGACTCTGATGAAGCATATTTATGGGAAAGCGAAGGGGTAGATGGTTATACTATTAAAAAGAGTGAAAAAGAGGATAATGGTACAAAGATTACTCTTCATATTAAAGAAAATAATGATGAATTTCAATTTGATAAGTATTTAGATGAATATGAAATAAAACAATTAGTAAAAAAATATTCTGATTATATCAGCTTTCCTATTAAGATGGAATGTGTTCATCATGAATTAAAGGATGAAGAAAAACATGAATATGAAGATATTAAAGAGATTGAAACTTTAAATAGTATGGTTCCTATATGGAAGAAGGCTAAATCTGATGTTAAAGATGAAGATTATGAGAACTTTTATATGGATAAATTTAGTGATTATGATAAACCTTTAAAAGTAATTCAATCATCTGTTGAGGGTATGACATCTTATAAATCATTATTATTTATTCCTAGTCATGCTCCATATGATTATTATACTCAAGAATATGAAAAAGGTCTTGCTTTATATTCTAATGGTGTTCTTATTATGGATAAATGTTCTGATTTATTACCTGATTATTTTAGTTTTGTAAAAGGTATTGTTGATTCAGAAGATTTAAGTTTAAATATTTCTCGTGAGTTATTACAAGAATCTCAAAGTTTAAAATTGATTGCGAAAAATATTGAGAGTAAAATTCGTAAAGAACTAGAAAAAATGTTAAAGGATGATAGAGACAATTATATTTCTTTCTTTAAAACATTTGGAGTACAATTAAAATATGGTGTTTATAATAACTTTGGACAAGATAAAGATAAGTTAAAAGATTTAGTAATGTTTTATTCTAGTAAACATGAACGTCTTATTACTTTAAGTGAATATGTAGGAGAAATGAAGGAAGACCAAGAAGCAATTTATTATGCATCTGGAGCATCTATTACTAAGATTCATTCTCTACCACAAGTAGAACAAGTTCGTGATAAAGATTATGATATTTTATATTTAACTGATTATGTTGATGAGTTCTGTATTACTGCTTTACAAGAGTATGAGAAAAAGAAATTTGTTAATGTAAGTGATAATAATTTGGACTTAGAGAGTGAAGAAGAAAAAGAAGAAATTAAAAAGACTAATGAAGATTATCAAGATTTATTAAAAGATATGAAAGAAACAATTGGTGAAGATATTAGTGAAGTTAAGTTTAGTAATAAATTAAAGACACATCCTGTATGTTTAACTACTAAAGGTGATGTTTCAATTGAGATGCAAAAGGTTTTTGATGCTATGCCTAATGAAATGGGAATTAAAGCACAAAAAATATTGGAAATTAATGAAAAACACGCTATAAGTGATAAGTTAAAGAAACTTTATAAGAAAGATAAAGATGAATTTAATAAATATACTAAGATATTATATAGTGAAGCTCGTATGATTGCTGGACTTCCTATAGATGATCCTACTGAAATATCTAAATTAATTTGTGAAGTACTTGCTAAATAGAAATGGTTTTCCATTTCTTTTTTTTACTGTAAAGTTTTTTGTTTTTTTATTATCTGTATTTAAAAAAGCTCTTTTTCTATTATATAATTATAAGGTATAGGGAGTGAAAATATGTCTGTTTTAACAAAGAATGAACTTTTATTGATGGATGAGTATTTTAGAGTATTGAATTATTTAAGTGTTGCTCAATTATATTTACTGGATAATCCTTTACTTAGAAGGCCACTTACTATGAGTGATATTAAACCTAATGTTGTTGGTCATTTTGGAACGACGCCTGGGCAAAACTTTATTTATATGCATTTAAATCGAATGATTAAGAAACATCATTTAAATATGATTTATATATCTGGTCCTGGTCATGGAGGACAGGCTATGGTTGCTAATAATTATTTAGAGGGAGTTTATTCAAAATTTTATCCTAATATTACAGAGGATTTAGATGGTTTAAAGAAGCTATGCAAACAGTTTTCTTTTCCTGGAGGAATTTCTTCTCATGTTGCTCCTGAGACGCCTGGTTCCATTCATGAAGGGGGAGAACTTGGATATAGTCTTGCTCATGCTGCGGGGGCTGTTTTAGATAATAAGGATTTGATAGCAGCTTGTGTTGTTGGAGATGGAGAAGCTGAGACTGGTCCTCTTGCTACTAGTTGGCATATTAATAAGTTTTTGAATAAAAAAACAGATGGAGTAGTTTTACCAATTCTTCATCGTAATGGTTATAAAATATCTAATCCAACTATTTTTGGAAGAATGAGTAATAGTGAAATGGAAGATTTCTTTTATGGTTATGGATGGAAACCATTCTTTGTTTCAGGAAGTAATCCTATAAAAATGCATGAAGAGATGGCTAAGACTTTAGAAAAAGTATTAAAAGAAATTGAAAAAGTTCGCTTGAAAGGTACTGGTAATTATCCAGTGATTGTTCTAACTACTCCAAAGGGGTGGACTGGTCCAAAAGAGGTTGATGAAAAGAAAATAGAAGGTTCTTTTCGTTCTCATCAAGTTCCTATTTTAGTGGATAAAGCTCATCCTGAGAATTTATCTTTATTAGAAAAATGGCTAAAAAGTTATCATATTGATTCTTCATTCGATAATAAAGGAAAATTACGTGCTGATCTTAGAAATTTAAATCCACCTTTATCTAAATGTATGGGGTATAGTAATTATGCTAATGGTGGATTATTACTTAAAGACTTAATTATCCCTGATTGGCAGGATTATGCTTTGGAACTTAAGAAACCTGGTTCTATTATTTCACAAGATACTATGAATTTAGGTTTTATGATAAGAGACATTTTTAAACTAAATCAGTCTAATAAGAATTTTCGTATTTTTGGACCTGATGAAGCTTTATCTAATCGTTTTAATCATGTTTTTGAATTTGAAAAGAGAACCTGGAATTATAAGATGCTTCGTAATGATGAATTTTTAGCTAATGATGGAAGAGTAATGGATTCTTATTTATCAGAACACTTATGTGAGGGAATGCTTGAGGGATATTTATTAACTGGTAGACATGGATTTATTCATAGTTATGAAGCTTTTATTCGAATTGTAGATTCTATGGCTAGTCAACATGCTAAATGGTTAAAAGTATGTAATCAAATTCCTTGGAGAGCACCAATTGCTTCTTTAAATTTCTTGCTAGTAAGTCATGTTTTTCAGCAAGATCATAATGGTTATACTCATCAAGATCCTGGCTTTTTAAATCACTTGGTTACTAAGAAAGCAGATGTTGTTAGAATGTATTTACCGCCTGATACGAATTGCTTACTATCGTGCTTTGATCATTGTATTCGTTCTAAAAATTATGTTAATGTAATTATTGCATCTAAGCATCCTAGACCACAATGGCTTACAAAATCTCAGGCCAAAATACATTGCAAAAAAGGTCTTAGTATTTGGAAATTTGCTAGTAATGATATGGGAGAACCGGATGTTGTTTTAGCATGTGCTGGAGAAACACCTACTTTAGAGGTATTAGCTGCTGTGGATATTTTAAGAAATAGTGTAAAAGGAATAAAGATTCGTGTTGTAAATATTGTTGATTTAATGAAATTACAATCTCCAGATACTCATCCTCATGGAATGAGTGATGAAGAATATGATGATATTTTTACCAAAAATAAACCAATTATTTTTAATTTTCATGGATATCCTTCTTTAATCCATCAATTAACTTATAAAAGAGTAAATCGAAATCTTCATGTTCATGGTTATAAAGAAGAGGGAACTATTACAACGACTTTTGATATTCGTGTCCAAAATGAGATTGATCGTTTCCATTTAGTAGAAGCTGTATTAAAAGAAATTCCAAGATATAAGAATAATTCTAAGCCTTTAATTGATTGGTGTCATGATATGTTAAAAAAACATAAAGATTTTATTTCTGAATATGGTATAGATATGCCATATGTAAGAGATTGGGTTTGGAAGGGATTTGATAATTAAATATGAAAAGACTTTCATTTGATGAAAAATTAGCTGAAATTAGGAAATATTATGTAGAAAATCCCCAACAAGTTGATCATGAAGTGTCGGTTTGTTTATATAATATTAAAAATCTAAGTTTAGAGAAAAAAAGTTTTTTATCTGATATTTCTTATGATATTTTAATCTTCTGTTTTTTATCAATTATTATAGCTTGTATAGGTTTTCTTCATCTTTCTAATATTGGATTATATATATTTGGTTTAATATTTTTTATAGCAGGTTTACTAATTGGATTAAATTCAAGGATATTTGGTATTATATTTTTATTTTCTCATGGAATGACTGGTTTATTTATTATGGAGCATGCTTTACTGGGTGATATTGTTAATAGTCCTATATTTTCCGATTCTCCAACTAATATATATATTTATTTAGGTGTTATTATTGTTATATTTTTTATTTCTTTAATATGTAGTATTCTTCATAATTTGAGTGATAATTTAAAAAGATATAAATATTTAAAATGTATTATTTTGTTCTTTTATTTATTAGGATTTTTAATGACAGGATTGTTTCCTTATATCTTTCAAATTTTTGAATGAAGTTTCATTTCATTATGAAACTTTTTTCTATTTATAGACAGATTTTTTGTTTTTTTGTATAATATATGAAAAGAGGTGTATGGTTTATGAGTACTAGAAAAAGTATGACATTCCCAATTATTTTAACATTTGTTATTATTGTTATAATAGTTTATTTTTTTGTTACAATTAAACAGACTGAAGTTGTTTGCAATAAAAATAATTTATATGATGGTAATATTCAAATTTCTGAAGAGATTCATACTATGTTGGATGGTAAAAAAATTACTGGTATGAAGCTTACTAAAACATTTATTTTACCAGAAAAATTTGCAGATGAAAGTCATTTTGATTTACTTCGTGCTAGTCTTAATAATACATTAGAGTACTTAGGGGATAAAGTAAAATATAGTGTTTTAGACAACAAATTAATTGTTACTATTAATGTTCATAAAGATGAGTTATTACTATTAGATAATATTGAGTTTTTTGTAAATGATGATATACAAATACATATTAATTCTAATACTAAAAGCAGTGATGTTATTACTTTGAAAATAGGGGATAATTATACTGATGGAGAATTTATGAAAAGGATGAAAAATAATGGATATAGTTGCAAATGATTATTCTAGTTATTTAGATGGAGTTATTCATTCTAATTCTTTTCAAACTTTAAGTAATGGTTTGATGTTAACTAACTATGAAATAGATGTTTTAAGTCAATATGAAATTCCATATTTAGATTGCAAAAGTCTTGAGGAATTAATTAATCGTATAGAAACAACTATTTTAGAATTTGATGATTGTGAAGAATTAGAATCTGTTTCTATGGAATTAGCTTCTAGAAATTATTATTTAAATACTAATAAGTAGGTGAAATTTATGCAAGAGTATTTGGACTTTGCTTTAGAAATAGCTGATTATGCAAAAGATGAGATACTTTCTTCTTTTTATTCCTCTAAAGACTATAGTTTCAAAGAAGATAAAACTGTTGTTACTGAAGTTGATAGAAGGATTAATCATTTTTTAGTAGAAAAAGTTTCTTCTAAATATCCAAATCATTCTGTTTTAGGGGAAGAAGAAAGTACTTTTAATGGTGAGAAATATGTTTGGGTGTGTGATCCGATAGATGGTACAGGTATGTTTCAAGCTGAAGTTCCAGTTTGTGTTTTTTCACTAGCACTTGTTGAGGATGGAGTTGTGATAGTTGGAGTGGTTGTTGATCCATTTTTAAATAAAACTTATTCTGCCATTCGTGGAAAGGGAGCCTTCTGTAATGGTAAAAGACTTCATGTTAATTCTTTAAAGTTTGGAGATTTAGGATATCGTTTGAATTATGAAATGTGGGGTAGTAGTTCTTACCAAACTATGGGATTTGCTATGAAACATCTTGATGATGTTAAAGTTTCATCAATTGGTTCTGTTGCTAGAAGTTGTATGGCTATTGCAAGTGGTAAATTTTCTTGTGATTTATTTCCAGGAGAGGAACATGGAAATTGTGATATTGCAGCAGCTAGTTTAATTGTTGAAGAGGCTGGGGGATTTGTTAGTAATTTTTATGGTGAAAAAGATAGGATGGATCAGCCTATTCATGGAGCTATTATTTCTAATAGAGTTTCTCATAAAAAAGTTTTAGAACTTATTCGACAAGATAAAGATTTTTTTAAATAAGGAGTATTTGTATGGTTTATTTAGATTATAGTGCGACAACCCCTGTTAATGATGAAGTATTAGATACTTACATTAAAGTATGTAAAGATTATATAGGAAATCCTAATTCTTTACATGCTTTAGGAGTAGAGGCAAAAAAATTAATTGATGCTAGTACGAAACAAATTGCTGATATTTTAGGAGTAAAGAGTAGTGAAGTTATTTATACAAGTGGTTCTAGTGAAGCTAATAATACTGCGATAAAGGGTATTTGTTCTCGTTATTCTAATCGTGGAAAACATATAATTACGACGGAGTTAGAACATTCTTCTGTAATTGCTCCTTTAAATTATTTAACTACTTTAGGTTATGAGGTTGATTTTGTAAAATTAGATGAAAATGGACTGGTTGATTTAGAGCATTTAGCGAGCCTTCTTCGTAAAGATACTATATTGGTAACTATTGCTTCTGTTAATAGTGAAGTTGGAGTAAGACAAGATATAGAAAAAATAAGTAAAGTTATTCATGAAAATTCTAGAGCTTTTTTTCATAGTGATGTTACACAAAGTATTGGTAAAGAAAAAATAGATTTTTCTTGTTTGGATTTAGCAAGTATTTCATGTCAAAAATTTTATGGTATGAAAGGGATTGGAGCTTTAATAAAAAAAGAGAATATTCAAATTACTCCTCTTATACATGGTGGGAAAAGTACAACCATTTTTCGAAGTGGGACTCCTGCTACTCCTTTAATTGTATCTTTTGCGAAAGCTTTAAGATTAGCTTATCAAGATTTTTCGTCTAAATATCAAAGAGTTTTAGATAATAGAAATTATCTTATTGAAAAGTTGAAAAAAGAAGATGTTTTTATAAATAGTAATTCATATTGTATTCCTCATATTGTTAATATTAGTTTGAAAGAAATAAAGAGTGAAGTTATGTTACATGCTTTAGAGAGTGATGATATTTTTATTTCTACACAAACAGCTTGTTCTGTAGGAGATGTATCAAAGGCTGTATATACTATTACTCATGATAAGAAAAGGGCAAGTAGTAGTATTAGGATTAGTATTAGTTATCTTACAACTAAAGAGGAAATAGATATTTTTATTAAAGCTTTAAAAAATAATATTGAAAAATTGAGTTTTAGGAGTTCTTTATGAAAATAGTAAAAATTAGTGCTATATGGTGTGGAGCTTGTTTAATAACTAATAAAGTTTGGAATGAGTTAAAAAATAACTATGAATTTGAATCTATAGAATATGACTATGATATGGATGAAGATGAAGTAATGAAACTTTCTCCAGGAAAAGTGTTGCCGGTTTTTATATTTTATAAAGATGATGTTGAAGTAAAAAGATTAGTTGGAGAAGTTTCTTATAAGGAGTTGGAGAATACTCTTTTGGAAGTTGGTGTGTAAGTGAAAAAGAAATTATTATTGTTGAGTTTAATTATTATTTTGTTTTTCCCTTTGTTTGTTGAGGCAAAAGAAAATGTTATATTGTATTTTTTTCATGGAGATGGATGTCCACATTGTAGAGAGGAAACTAAATTTTTAAAAAGAATGTCTAAAAAGTATTCTTATTTAAAAATTGTTAAGTATGAAGTTTGGTATAATGAAGAAAATTCAACTCTTTTAGATAAAGTTTTTGATGCTTATAAAATATCTGTTCCTGGAGTTCCAACCACTATAATTGGAGATACTTTTATTAGTGGATATGATGATACTATTGGTGAAAAAATAGAGAGGGCAATAGAGTATTATTCTAATCATAAAAGTGATGATTATGTATCAAAAATAAAAGATGGGACTTTTAATGTTGAGGATTTCCCAAAAGAAAATGGCTTTTTAAAACAAGAAGAATTGTCAGATAAGGAAATGAGTTTTAAACTTCCTTTTTTTGGTAAAATTAATTTAAAAAGTGCTTCTCTAACAACTGCTGCTGTTATAATTGGATTAATTGATGGATTTAATCCGTGTGCTATGTGGATTTTATTATTTTTAATTAGTGTTTTGATGGGAATGAAAGATAAGAAGAGAATGTGGGTTCTAGGAATTACTTTTTTACTTACGTCGGCTCTTGTTTATTTGGGAATTATGTTATCTTGGATTGAAATTGTTGTTAAAATTACCACAGTTATTTGGATTCGTAACATAATTGCGATAGTAGCTTTAATAGGTGGAGTTATAAATCTGAAGAGTTTTATTAAAAGTAATGATAGTGGTTGTGAAGTAGTTGATGATAAAAAGAGAAAAAAAATATTTCAAAAAATTCGTAAATTTACGAGTGAGAAAAGTTTTATTTTAGCTATTATAGGAATAATGGGATTAGCTGTTTCAGTTAATTTAGTAGAATTGGCTTGTTCTGCTGGTTTACCAATTGTTTTTTCTGAATTGCTTGCTCTAAATCATACTTCATCTATTATGAGATTTTTTTATACACTTTTATATGTATTTTTCTTCTTGCTTGATGATTTAGTGGTATTTTTTATAGCTATGTTTACAATGAAAGTGACTGGAATATCTTCAAAATATAATAAGTATTCTCATTTAATTGGTGGAGTTATTATGGTACTTGTTGGTATCTTATTATTATTTAAACCTGAATGGTTGATGTTTCAATTTAAGTGATTTTTTGATATTAGATAGTCTTTTGATGATTATCTAATTTTTTTATATTTTTTACCTAATTAAATAGTTTACTTCTTTCTTAAAGTTTGATAAAATGTATTTTAGAGTAAAAGGAGTTTGGATATGGAAAATAGAAAGGTGATCATTCAGGATAGTGATGGTGTCAAAACAGAAGTCGAACTAGTGACATATTTGATTAATGATAGTAATAAGAAAACATATTTAGTTTATTCTAAGGGTGAAAAAACTGGTGCTGAAGATGATGAAATAATATATGTATCTAGGATTGTTAGAGAAGATAATATTATTTATATAGATGAAATTACAGATGATAATGAATGGATAGAAGTTCAGAATTTATTGAAGAAAATAGCAAATGAATAGTAATATGGTTGGTGATTTTTATGATTAATGATTTAAATAATGCTACATCAGAAATAATAGTTAAAATTGAAAAACTTATTGCGATAGTAGAGCATTTAAAAATTTATATACAAGATGGATTGGTTAATATTTCGGATGAGAATCAAAAAAAACAAGTTTTGGATGCATTGGAAAAATTTACTGATATTCAAAGAACTAACTTTAAAATCATTCAAGCTTCTGAAATACTTGAATCACAAATTAATTCTAATTTAAAGGATCTTTATTCTATTTTGCCGCTAGATACTTTAAAAAATATTTTAGGAGAAACAAGTGATTATGGTGATTTACCTGAAGATCTTGTTTCTCAAATTAAGGGTGATGAAGCTAGTGATTTAGAAAATGTTTCTGTTGATGAATCAATTAATAATGCTTCTAGCGAAAAGGAATTTAATCAAGAAGGAAATAGTTTATTGAATCAAATTGCTGATTTAGCACCTGAAGTTACAAGCCAAGTAGTAACACCTCCGGAAGATGTTTCAACTGATACTATAAGTGAAGTAGTAACACCTCCAGTTGATGTTTCAACTGAGACTACAAGTGAAGTAGTAACACCTCCGGCAGACGTTTCAACTGAGACTACAAGTGAAGTAGTAACACCTTCAGCAGATGTTTCAACTGATACTACAAGTGAAGTAGTAACACCTCCAGTTGATGTTTCAACTGAGACTGCAAGTGAAGTAGTAACACCTTCAGCAGATGTTTCAACTGATACTATAAGTGAAGTAGTAACACCTCCAGTTGATGTTTCAACTGATGCTACAAGTGAAGTAGTAACGCCTCCAGCAGATGTTTCAACTGAT
>CAMOWA010000050.1 GCA_946628005.1 uncultured Caryophanales bacterium | reverse complement strand
TATTTCTATATTACCACGAAGGATTTATACTTTACACAAAATTATTTATACTCTCTAACATTTACCTATCTTTCTTTTTTAATTATTATTTTCTTCAATTATAGACTTCTTTTTTTCCTCATCATCCTTCATTTTTTCACGCAAACCTAAACCGATACCAGCACCACCTATAACTCCTGCAATAACAGGAATAGAATAATTAGTAGATATTTCTTTATCACCAATACCAGTATTAGGAATACTTTCATAAACTGGAGCAGAATAAATATCTTCCGTCATATCCACAGCATTATTAGAAGGACTTTCTGAAACATTAGAAGTTTGAGTTATAACTGGAACAGATTCTGAATTAGAAGGAACTGAAATATTAGAAGAATTAATTTGTGAATCAGATGAACTTGTAGATGCAGTAGTATCAATATTCTTATTTTGTAATAAATCATTTTTAACAGATTCTAAAGCTTTATTTGCCAAATCTTGAAACTCATCAGTCTCTGTAACAAACTCTTCATTATCAGGAACATCTGAAACAATCTTAAGATTTTCCTCATCATCAATTTCACTATAAGATTTTTTTATATCAGAAAGAGTGACGCCTTCAACCGTATTTTCATTATCAATATCTTTTTGTGTATTAGAAATAAATTTTAATCCAACAGACTCTTTTTTAGAAGATTTACCTGATGAGCCTCCACTTCCTGAAGATGAACTATGACCTCCAGAAGAAGAATCATGTCCGCTAGAAGAGCCATAATCATTTCCATCACTACCTGTATCACCAGAAACATCTTCCTTTGTTTCTTTTTCTTCTTTTTCTTCTTTTTCTTTTTCTTTTTCTTTGTATTCTTCTAACTTTCTATTATCATCTTCTTTTAATGCTCCAATAGATGTAATAGGAGGTTCTTTTGAATCTTCATATTCTTCTAACTTTTTATTATCATCTTCTTTTAATGCACCAATAGAATCAATTTTTTCTTCTTCTTCCTTTTTCTTTTTCTCTTCGTATTCCTTCTGCTTATTGTAATCATCTTCCTTTAGTGCACCAATAGAGTTAATAGAGCCATCAGAACTAGAAGAACTAGAGGAACTAGAAGTTCCAGAAGACTCTATTGCCATCAATGCTGCTACTATTTCTTTCTCATTACCTTCAATATCATTAGCGCTATCATTAATTTTTTGAACTTGCTGTTCTAATTTTTTTAAATCTCGTTCAGCAGCAACACAATAACCTTCTAATCGATTATAATAAGAATTAAAATCCGATCCAGGACTAAAATGAACATAAGTCTTAGTAGTTATCTCTTTATGAATAACTTCTCCACCTGATGCAGTTTCATCTCGTGTTTTTACTCTTCTTTCCCCTTCAAGCTCTTTATCTTGGTATGACATAATATCATTATATTTTGATTTCACCCCATCAAAATCTTCTCTAGCTTTTGTAAGAAAATCTCTAATATATGAAAGATCATCCTTCAATGAACCTGATACTTCTCTTAATTCTACAATACTTACAGAACTCATACTCTTTTCTCCTCTGTACGCTCTTCATAAGATGCACTTAAAGAAAAACTATTTAAATTATTATATAAATCTTCAATATTTTTCATTGTAGTTTCTAAACTTTTATATATATTATTCATACTTTTAACAGCATCTTGACCACCTGTAGTATCCCATGTTTTTGCCAATCGTTCATTAATAAGACAATCCAATGTATTTAAATTTTGACTATTAGTATATTTTGTCTTATTTATTTGACGATTCAACGATTCTAATGATGCAGCAACTTGCGCCTTTGTCATACCTTTTGCCATAAAACAATCCCTTTCTATATTGAATCAATAAAAAATTCATTCTATTTAATAAAATTCAAGTACAAAAAATAATACAAAAAACTGTATTATTTTTTTGTTAATTCAAAATATCATTAATTTCATTTTGTTCATTAAGAACAGTATCACTTGTTTGAGTTAAGCTTTCTCTAAACTCTTTAGCAATATTATTTAAAGATTCTCTTAATGAATCAAGCTTTTTTTGTTGAGCCTGAATTAATGAATCAATCTCTTCACTCTTTAAATGAGTATTAACTGTTTTATACTGATCAATCAAAGATTGTCCAACAGTTTCTAGTGGTTTCATAAACTGATTACGAATAAATTCAATCGAATTATCTAACTCACTAACACTAACTGTTTTACTCATAAATAAATCCTCCTTTACGCATTATCAATTTTTTCTAATCTAGGAACAACTTCATCACTAAATTGATTTGTTCTTTCTTTTAAATAATCAATATAAGATTGAAAATCAGTTTCAATAAAATCATTTAATTTTTTGATAGTTTCTTCCCCCTTAGCAGTGGTCCATTCTGATGCAAGTTTTCCATTTACATATTCTGAAAATTGAGCCTTAACATTTGAGTTATCTTGATTTAAACTAACCATAACTTCTACATCTCTTTTAATAGAAGGAATATCAAAATCTAAAGAATCTCTTGCCACTATTACACCTCCATTCTAAATAAACTATATCATAAAAAACAAAAGAATAAAAGAAATATAATTAAAGATACAATTATTTTACATAAAAAACTAAAATACATAATAGAAAAAAACCAATAAAGAATATAATACACTCAATATTGGTAATAATAAAATAAAAATACTCCCCTATTGTATAGCCAAAAGAAAAAAGATTTAAATATAAAAGAATAAAGATAAATCCAAAAATCATAAAAACAATAGAAATAATAAATAATAAAACTTTAAAAAACATATTATATAGTATGAAAAAGAAAACACATTAATGCTTATTTTCTAGAGATTTTACTTCAACACTACTAATAGATTCAAACTTCTTACTAATTTTATCTGTCGTAATATAAACATTTTCCACATCTTTATTTACACTTTGTATACTTCTAGCAAGTTTATCCCAACGCTCTCTATATCTGCTAAATTCAACACCTAATTTGTTTAATTCATCATGAATAACTGAAGTATATTGATCTCTTTCAATATTTTTTATAATCATTTGAATAACAGTAAGAGTAGATATTAAAGTTGTAGGACTTGTAATCCATACCTTTTTCTTATAAGCATATTGAATGATATCAGAATGATATGCATTTACTTCAGCAAAAATAGCTTCTGCTGGTAAAAAAAGAATAGCTTGATTTGTTGTTTCTCCAACTATAATATATTTATCATGTATTGCATCAATATGTTTTTTCATATCTTGCCTAAATAATTTTTCTGCTTTTTCTCTATTCTCCATAGATTGTTTTTTATCAACCATAATTTGATAATGTTCAAGAGGAAACTTTGAATCAATACATATCGTTCCTAAAGGTTCTGGAGCAAACAAAACGGAATCAGCAATAAAACCATTACTTAAAGTATATTGAAGTCTATAAATAGAATCATTTCCTTCACCAAATACACTCACTAAAATTTGTTTTAAAGTAACTTCACCAAAAATACCTCTTGTTTTTTTATCTGTTAAAATACTCTGTAGACTTACAATGTCCAAAGACAAAGACTCAATTTTCTTCTGAGCTTCATCTATTTTAGAAAGCCTTTCTAATACATTCATAAATGTTTTATTAGTTTTCTCAAAATTTTGATCAAGTCTTTCATTTACCTTCTCATTAATAAGTAATAACCTTTTTTCAACTTGTTCATTCAATTTATCAAAATCTTCTCCTAAACTTTTATTTAAATCACTTTTAAAATCTCCCATTTCTTTTAACAATTGAACTTCTAACTTACCCAATCTTTCAGTAATATTTGCCTCATTAATATTTTTTAAGAGAGATAAAATAGTAAGAATAATTAAAATAATTAATAAAATAATAATAACATAATTCATATAAATCCCCTTTCTATCAAATCCTATAACTCATTATAATATAAAATTATGATTGATACAAGTAAGCATTATAACCACCAATAACATGAATAGTATGATAACCTAATGAATTTAAAATAGAAGTAGCAGATTTACTTTTTATTCCAGAATCACAATAAATATAATATGTCTCTTCTTTATTAATATATAATTCCGGTCTATTAATAAGATCAAAATAATCGATAGATTTAGCATTCAAAATATGATCAGATAAATATTTTGATTTTGATCTAATATCAATTATATTATTAGGTCTTAATTTTAATAAATCGTAAATAGTAATTTGCCTCATATAATAACCTCCTATTTTAATAGATGAAAAAAAAAGAATCTATATAATTATAGACTCCTATTTAACGAATTTTATATGGCTTTTCTAAAGTACCATTTCCACTGTCATATAAAACATTACTATTCAAATAAATAACTGGACGAACTAAAGCATAATTACTTGCATTTTCTTTTTTAATATATCCATTTCTAGAAACATAATATACTGTATGAGAATCTTCTGAATCTGCAGTAGCCAACCACCAGCTTTTCTTTGTAGCTAAATAATTATAATTCCTACATGACTTTGTTGTAACAGACTTACAATTAGGATCTCTACTAGCATATATATAATCAGATAATGTTAAAAGACCCATTTTTTGATTTTTTAATGTTTCACTACATTCTAGACTATTATCATTTACGTCACTAGTTGAAGTTCTCTTACCAATACATACATCAAAGGAAACCATTTTAGCCCTATCATTGTCTGTTAAAATATCTTCATCCTTCTTAGCTGAAGGGTTTGCATAAACCTTTTGCAAATATTCACTAACTCGACTAGCACTATATAAATTAATACCCGCTTCATAACCAATATCACTATTATAACGATCATCCCAAGGTTGAGTAAAATTCATACCATCACTATGAATTAAAACAATATTATTATCATTTGTAATTTTAACAATTCTCCATAAGCTTTTTCCAAGTTGAACATAGTTGTTAACATTTTCGCCACGATAAACATGCCCACTTTTATTAGAATATAAACCATAACCAGTAGTCACAACCTCTTGATCACTTAAAATCTTTTTAGCAAGTTCAACTGTAGAATATTTCTCCCCACAATTTAAATAAGGAACATACACATAATCACTCGGCATTTTTTGAACCTGAACCGTTCCAGTACAAGTATCATCTGAAGAAGTATACTCAGATAAATCTTTCATTTTACCAGCAACTACCAAGTTATTTACATCAACTTCAACAATACTATTTTCATTAACAGGTAAATATTCCGGATACTCTTTAAAATAAGAAATAGCAGCCTCTTTCATAATTTTTTCAATTTCAGTATAAGTATAAGACTTATGAGAAAACATAGACGCAATATATAAAATGATTAAAAGAACAACCATAATAGCAATAATAAGTCCCATAAATCGAAACATTCTTTTCTTCAAAAAATCATTATTACTAGATGTCTCTTCCTCATCTAAATCATCTTCATCCATTAAATCTTCAACATCTTCTTCATCATCAGACTTTTTAGGCTTTTTTACAATATTAAATCTATTATTCATGAATAAACTCCCTTTCTAATAACATAATTATAGTATGAAAAGAATTGATTGTAAAGTAGAATTCAAGAACAAAAGAAAAGAAAAAAGTATAAACTTTCTCCTTTTAACTATCAAAAAAATCATCAAAAAAATCATCATCATCATCAAATTCATCATCTAAACTTAATTTACTAACAGGATGTTCAATAGTTGGAGGTAAATTTTCTTTACCATCATTAGAAATATCCTTTTCATATACTTGCTCAATGCTATTTGATTTATCAGGCTCAGAATCTGTAGAATTAATAACCTCCTGTTTTTGTTTTTCACTCTTCTCTTTTTCACGTTTCTCTTCTTCTTCTAGTTCTGCAATTTTAGCATCAATCTTCTTAACTAACTCATCTACATCAAATCCCAAATCCAAATTATTACCAGAAGTATTGTTATCATCTGGAATAACTTTGGCATCTTGAATAGGGCTATCATTATGAGGAAGTGGTTTTTCATCTAAATCATGTGATATAGGAGAAGAAGGAGCACTACTTGCAAACGGATTAATAGGTGAATTTTTTTCCATTTCCTTCTTAAATGTCTCAAAATCAGGAAAAGGAGAACGTGGAGGAGTAGATGGTTTAAATGGATTAGAATTATCATTTGAAGTCTTTGGCATAGATCCACCACTTAAGAAATCTGGAAAAGGAAAACCAGCACCTCCTCCCATTGGAGAAGGAGGAAAACCAAATGGAGGCATACCAGAAGGAAGAGATGAATTTCTTCCACCAGAAGTATCACCACCATCATTAGCATTCATCATCTCAAGTAACTTCTTCTTCTTTTGATTCTTTACAAATTCCTTTATATCGAAAGTATGAACCTCTTCTCTTTTACGAGTTGGATATTTAGCAGGTCCATATTTTACTCCCCAATTTAATTTATAATATGGAGTAAATTTCGTACGGAAAGGTTGCTTTCTCATACGTAAAATAATAACTTCAAATTGTTTCATTCTCTGTAAATCAGAAACAGTAACTAAAGGAGTAGATGCAGTCTTATCATCCTTTTTAGACTTTTCTTCTCCACACATTTTAGATATTTCTTCCAAAGCCTTCAACTCAGTAGTAATCAAATAAATAATATTACCACAGTTACCACGAATAGTCTCAGCTTCTTCTTTACCATAAACATCATCTAATTGAGCAAAGTTCTGAATAATCATAGTAAAACGAATAAGTCTTGAACGAGCAGCAGTAATCATAGTAGTTACATCCTTTAAAGGCGGCATATTAGCAAACTCATCAAGTAAAAAGTTCGTACGAATAGGAAGTTTTCCACCATGTCTTTGAGCAACTGAAATTAATGTCTCATATATTTGTTTTAATAAAATAGTAACTAAAGAATGATATGTTTTCTTTTCATCTTGTATTACAATAAAAACAGCAGTTGGCTTTTCACCAATACTTTCCAAATCAATATCAGAGTGAGATAACATTTCTGATAAATTTTCACGAGAAGCAAATAATTTAACTTTTTGTTTAAAAACAGATAAAATACTACCTTTAGTTTCAGAAGGCGCCATAATAGTAGAAGAAGCATTAATATAAGCAGCCCCATTAGGATCTTTCCCATTAAAGTATTCTTTAATATATGTTGAACTACCAAATTTTTCTTCACCAACAGTAGTTGCTAAAGAAATACTATTAATATTTATTTCTTCTTCTTTAGCATCTTCAAATAATCCTAAAGCAACTCCCGAAAAATAGTCAGCTGATGTCTTTTCCCAAAAAGGATCAGCATTTTTATTACTATCATCATACAAAATATTTAAAGCAAGGTCATCTAATAACTCAATTGCTTTATCCTGATTACCAGACTTATACATTTGATAAGGTAATGACATTGGATTCCAAGCATTACCATTTTGAGGATCACGAAAGTTTAATAGTAATATTTGATATCCTCTAGCCCGTAACATATTAGATGTTTTTTCATAAATTTCACCCTTAGGGTCAGTAATAATCATAGACTCTTTTGCCTTAGCAAGAGAATGAACCATAGGTAAAATAACAGTTTGAGTTTTACCAGAACCAGTAGCACCAATAACTAAAGAATGATATTCACCATTATCTACCCACATCTCTTTATCATTTAAAATTAAAGGAACTCCTGCTTCCTTACTATTTTTAGCAGTAATTGGTACACATTTTAACTCTTCTTTAATTTCTTTATCTTTTGCCCATCTAGAATAACCTTTATCTTTTTTATTAGTAGTAATTCCAATACCTTTTTCACGGTCAAAAAACATAGAACTAACGCTAGCAAATAAACCTAGTACAGCAAGAAAAAATAAAATCAAAGTAGACCCAATATATTCTGAAGAAAATGCAGGAAATGGATTAATACCAGATAAATGCCCTTCTGTTGCAAAAGTATGAACATTAACTACCATAATAGCAACAACATACAATAAGAAAAAAGCAAATATAACAAATATCAACAAATCTTCTCCATCAGCACGAAACTTAAATTTCATACAAAAACACTCCCTTTTTAATAATTATAATCCTATTTCAAAAAACTGTCACTCATTATTGATTAGAAACAATAATTTGAAATTGTCCATTTCTAAATTGATATAACATATCCGTAGTAGATGAAACACTATAAGCACTACAACTAAGTATAAACTCTGACTTTTTATCTGTATCAATATCTAAAAATGAATAAAAATATGGTTTACATCCATTAAAAACTTCACTTTTACTTATATCAGTGTAAATCGGATATATTATACCATTTTTCTCCATAAATACAAGAGAAAAAATCTCATTAGGTAAAAAATCTATTGGAAAAGCATTACTTACTACATAAAACATCTCAGTATAACCATCATTATCAAAATCAAAAGGAATCTGATAAAAACTAGTAAAATCATTAGTAGATATACCTTTCTCATCTAAATAAGAATAAACAAGATTAAGATTAGTAATATCCTCCATCTCAAAAGGATAAACATCAACGGAATGATTAGATTGATAAGCTAACAAATCTCCGTCTAATAAAATACTATTTTTCTTATCATCAAAAAAATACCAGTCATCATCAAACCATAAGTCATAATCTCCTTTTTCTTCTTGATTAAGAAAAACATGAAATTTTTTCCAAGAATAATTATTAAAATATTCTAAAGGTACCATTTTCCATTTTCTATTTTCTAAAGTCCAAATAGTACGATTCCCAACAATAATAGTAGTATGATCATTTTCTTTTTTAATTGAATCAAGTCCAAGAAAGTAAAAAACGATTAAAAAGAACAAAAGAAGAATTATAATTAAAATTATATATGTACTTTTCTTTCTCATAAAATCTCCTAATTCGCTTTAAAATATACAAACCTAGAAGTGTTTCTAGATGGATAAGTCTTCCACATATTAGTAGCATTTGTTCCAGGATCCATCATATTAACAACTCCATTTTGAATAGAATCTACTGCAACCCAATGCTGTCCAATATTTCCTTTTACTTCGGCCACAACATAATATCCAGTATATAACAAATTTCCTAAAGTTAAAAGTTTAGATTGTTCAGGTTCGCCTAAAACATAAACTTGTCCAGCATACCTAAAATTTGGAGCAACAGAGCTAACAGGACCATACATCATATCTCCATAACTACCAAAACCACCCACTTTACTCATGGCCTCAACAAAAGTACCAGGATTAAATGGAGTAACATTTGTCTCTACACCACTTTTCGCAATAAGGATTGCTACTGAAGTTGCTAAACAACCTATTTGTTTTATGGTTCTTCCACTACTTCCTAATCGAACATTAATCCAAGGCCCTTGATTTTGTCTCCAACTAGCATAATCTCCACTAGCTTGACAACTAGTAGTCTTACTACATCTACCTTTTAATAAATTACTAACTCCGTAATTACGATTTCCTTGATTATAGACTTCCATTAAAATTTGTTTATAATTATACCCTTTATTTGCCAAAGATACAAACTTATTCCAATCAGTAGTATTTGAATTTGTATATACAACATAATCTTTATTTGCAACTACTTCACCAACAACCTCTTTTGCAAGACTTCTAAGAGTAGATGATTCAGATAGAGGTTGTTTAGAATAACCATTAGCATTATTTAAACCACTATGAACCATACCCCATTGTACATCATTGGAAGAACATCCTTTATCTGGATCACAATAAACTCTATCCTGTGTACAATTTGCAGCCTGTAAAATCCATCTACCATTTTCTTTTTTTAGAGTTCTCCAACCACCTAAATCAGCATGCCTTGCTAAAATAAAACTTCTATCCGCAACCATTTGAGCTTTAATAGCTTCACTTGGAGTACCAGACTCATACTTATTATAAGCAACACCAAGAATATATTTTTCAAAAGGAACTAACTCTTCATTAGCAAGTGCCTTCCCAAAAGTACCACCATAATTATGTCCATTACCAATTCCACATTGCATTAAGCGAACATATAGATTAGTTATATTTAAATTCTCTGAAATATTTCCTTTTCCAAAAATAGAAAATCCCTTCAATGAATAATTACAAGTATCAGTAGAAACACAATTAGAACTAGAACTAGAAGAAGAACTAGTAGAATTAGAAGAACCAACTAAATCATTATAATCAGAAACATATTTGATTGTTTCATTAACAATACTATCCTTAGAAGTACTATTCGGTAAATACTTAGGTATTATAGTATTTTTTAAATTATTTTTAAAAGTATCCTCATCATACTGATTATTTAAAAGCATACTATTCGCAACTTCTTCAATCTGAGAAGTACTAATACTAGAATAATCTATATTAGCTTTATTATTTTTTAAAGTAGTAAAAACCGCAACAACTTTTAAAGCATCAACATTCTTTCCTTGAGATTGTAAAGATAATTTTACTTGATTTACCCTCTCATAAAACTCCTGCTGTTCAGGAGTCATAGAGGCATTAACATTACCTGTTTCTCCACCTGTCACAGCACTAATTCCAAAAAGATCAGTAAAATTTCCAATAAATCCAGAAATTCCATTTGAAAATGCAAATATAAACATTCCAATAAGAAATATAATAGGAACTCCCAAAAAAAGAATTGCTTTAATCATTGCAGCTTTCCCAAGAAAAGATAAAACACTTTTAGCAGGATTATCTTTTTTATCTTCTTTATCCTCTTTATTATCATTAGAGGTTTCACTAGAAGAAGAACGTGAAGAAGCAGGAGACTTACTATCCTGCTTATCTTCAGAATTATTAGAAGATTTAGGAACATTCTGATAACCTCTCATAGAAGCAGCTTCTCTTAATTTTCTTCCTAAATCATGTTCATCAGTTAAAACTTTAGGCATCTTTGAAGCAAGAAATTCCGAACTTTTTCCTTTTGATACTTTATCAGCAACACTAGTAGCAACCCCAGCAGCCTTAGCATAAGGATTAGCAGAATGCTTTAATACATTAGCAGTCCCACGAACACGATCTGCACCAACATTTTTCTCGTTCTGATTACCATCACGATTAGCCTGATATGCCACTGGAATCCCTCCTTACTTCAATTAGAAACCTCCACCTACTCCAAAGGAATCCAATTCCTCTTGAGTAACCGCAACATTAATTCTCATACGTCTATTTCCACATACAAATAACGCTTCACCTTGAGAATAACGCTTAATACTTTCCTTCTCACTTTCATTTAAATCAATTAATAAAGATAAATCATCAACAGCTTGTTTTTTAAGACCCATAACAAGATAATAAGATGAATTATCAAAAATAGCTTTACCTTGTGTAATAACAGCTGGATTAGAAAAATCACTAGGTTGTTGAGTAATAATAATAGTTCCAGTATTATACTTACGAGCACGTCTTTGAACTTGTGCTAAGAAATCAGCTCCCAAAGCATTATTATCCCCTAACAATACATGAGCTTCATCAACCATTAATACCGTATCAACATTAAAATCCAAACATAATCCCCAAGCATATTTTAATACATTAAAGAATAATGCATTTTTAATAGTAGAATCACTATTCATTAACTCTTTAATATTAAATACCATAAAATCGCTACCCTTACGAATAGTAGTATGACCATCAAAATAAAACTTTAATTCCTTAACAATTGGACGTACCTTTAACTCAAGACGCTCCATAATATCTCTTTCTTGAGTCTGATCTGTCATAGACATTAAACGTCCCTTAATAGTAGCATATACATCACTAAAAGTAGGATAATCTTGAGAAGTATATCTAGAAAAATCAGTATTAAAATCAATACCAAAACGCTTATAAGTATCTTGAACAATCTCAGAAAACATCGTTAAAACATCTTCCTCAATAGAAGGATCATAATACTTCATAAATGCCTTTAAAAACTGTAAAGTACGAGTTAAAACTGTATACCCTAATCCCTGTTTAATCTCTTCTTCATCAGCATCTATAACTATTTCAAGTGGATTTATTAACCCAAACTCTCCACCTTTACCAATATCAACAGTATCACCACCAAAAGCATTAGTAATTTCACGAAATTCATCTTCTGGATCAATAATAACAATCTGACATCCATTACGGATATGAGTACGAAGTAATAACTTAGCAGCTGTACTCTTACCAGAACCAGAAGTACCTAAAATAATCATATTAGCATTATTACGATTATTTTCTTTACGTATTTTATATAAAAATTGATTAAATAAAATAACTCCTCCAGAAAAATCAACACCAAGTAAAGTAGATAATCCAGGATCTTTAATACTATCAAAAATAAATGGATACATCGCAGCAAGCGTAACAGAAGGAATTGGAGTACCAATCCTTTGTTCAATATCCTGAGCAGGGAAAATTGGTAAAATGGATTTAAGTACCTTTTCCTGTTCAAATCTTAACGCAACAGCACGTAACTCCATCGCATCAAGATAATTCTTAACATTTAATTTTTTAAGTTCTAATTCTTCTTTTGTATTAGCACTAATCATAATATGCATTTGAAAATCAAAATTTCTAGCTTGAGAACCTGCAATCATAGAAGTAAAATATTCCAAACTTTCAGCATCTTGACGAATTCTTTCCCTAACTGTCTGATCCCTTTCATCTTGATAACGTTGTTTTAATTCAGCAACTTGTTTATTCAACATCTTTTGCATATCTTGAGCAGGTACCGGAATATGTTTTACAACAACCTTAATACCACTCATATTAGTTAAAGATGATAAATACCCAGGCATAATATATTTAGGAAATGATACAACCGTTAAAATAGTAGCATAATGATCACTAATATAAAACTCACTAGAAGATGTAAAATGTAATCCTTTAGGAGCAATTTGACTTCTTATTCCTGTACTCATACTGGCATCACCGTTCCAAACTCAGTAGTGCTTCCTCCATTTAAGAAATTATCAAGCACTAATCTTAAATCATCATTACTAACTAAACTTGCATTTAAACCACATGTCGCAAGTCCATTAATCATTTGACGAACCCTCTTTTGAAGTAAATCAACATTCTTATCCTTAAATAAGAAATAATATTCTGTATCAACAACATTATTACGGATAAATGTTTCCCCTTTTTCAATATCTTGCATAATTAACTTACGAACTGCAGGAGAAGATGTATCATTAAGTAATAATTGCATTTGAGACATATAAACAGAAATATCTACAGGTCTATCAGCAACAACCAACCAAAATTCATAATCAATCGTATTATAAAAATTACGAAGCCCAATTAATATATTATTTTGCATTTCAGGATCCAAAATAAAGATATTACGCGGAGTAATCTTAACCCCTGTAACTTTATAATTATCCCTAGTAACAATCATATTATTTTGAATAGACCGAATAGGTAACCAATCCTCAGTAAAAGGACTACTTGCCCCTTTTTTTGACGCTGCCACTCTTATAACACCAACCTTTCCAAAGATACTGTCTTCTACCAGTATAAAACTGATACATTTCCACAACAATATTCAATATATTATGATAATAAGGTACCGGAACAACCAAAAATCCAGTAATAACAGCAGGAGCTAAAACAATAATAGTAACCATCACATTATCCATAGGAATAAAAGCAAGAAATATCATAGTCATCAAAATCCCAGTACCAAACAATATCAAATCAAATGGACGAAACCATCCAAGTATCAACTTACCCCTCTTCGTATTTGCCGGTATCAAATACTGATCATACACTATATATCACACTCCCTTTATTTTTT
>CAMOWA010000049.1 GCA_946628005.1 uncultured Caryophanales bacterium | reverse complement strand
TTATTTTATCTTTATCACATTTTAATTCTATCTTAGGTTCTGTATATTCTATTGGAGTAAAAGTCGAAGTAGGAAAATTATACACTCCACCTCTAACTATAGTATTAACCCAATAAACATCATTATCATTAATTTTTGGTAATCTTAATACTATAGGTGTTCCACCAATTCCATCTTTTTCTAATAGGTTACCATTGGCATCATATATTTCATAAAATGTTGCAACACCATCAAATTCAAATATGATTTTAATTAAATCTCCACTCTTAAAATACGAGTCTATGTGTTCTTGAGGTGTTTCTTGTTGATATAAATTAATTGTCGCTTTTATTTCTTCATCATTTTTTAATTTGTAAAAATTAATATTAAATTCCAAACCACTTTTACGATTTGTATTATGAAATATCATCCTATTTTCAACAACAAATTGAGTTTGACACTCATCTTCTATTCCAAAACAATTATCTGTTACTAATTCATCTTCCATATAAATATAGAATCGAGGTGGAGATGATAATGAACTACTATCACTAAAATCTATTATATCTCCAGGTTCTAATATTTCTGTAGCAATAATTGAGTTAATACTTTGATTAGCATAATATGTCTTGGCATCTGTTTTTATTGGAAAAATAAACGTAATTGTAAATATTAAAATAGCTATTATAAAATATAAATTACTATTTCTCATGCTTTTTTCTCCCTATTGTACTCATTCCACTCACTATAAGTAATATAAAAATTGGTATTACCACAAATAAAGCTTTCATTCCTGTCTCCGGATTTGTTAGAGGTTTTGTTGATAGTATATTTAAATCACTATTTAAATTCTCATATTTAGCAGTTACTACTTCATCTGTATATTCTATATTTTCTAAAGAAATATTATCTAAATAAGATGAATCTTTTGTACCTTCAACATCAAAAGTCATAATTACTTTCTTTTCAATAAAACTATTATTATCATCAAAACTTAGTTTCATTATTTGATTATCATTACCTGAATTGGTAACTCCGTCTAAATAAGAAATATTAGATAATTTTAAATGATTATGGTTAATTAAAAAATTTAAATTACTCATTTTATAAGGACTTTCTAAATAAACTTCACATCTCGTTTTCTCTCCATAATTTATTTTATCTTTATCACATTTTAATTCTATCTTAGGTTCTGTATATTCTATTGGTCTTAAAATTGCCATAGGGAATTTATAAACGCCAGTATCAAGATTTACAAAATGTTTCCAGTAGACATCTTTATCGTTAATTTCAGGCAATCTTATGATAGCTGGATTATTATTATATATGTTGTAAGAGTCTATAATATTATCTTTATTATCATATATATAATACTTTGTTCCAGTACGCCCACCCCCGTTAAAAATATATTTAATTATATCACCACTTTTATAATAATGTTCATCTACATAATTATCTTGCCAGTAAATTGGTTCTGTAATATTTATTTCTTTAATTTCTTCATTGGACTTTAACTTATAAAAATTAATTCCATAGGAACTTAAATTGGCACTCTCTTCACCATTTATTATTCTTTGAAAAATCATTTTTTCTTCAACTACAAATTGTTGTAGACATGTATCTTCCACCCCAAAACAATTATCTGTTATCAATTCGTTCTCAAGATAAATATAGTATCTACTATATTTGTAATTAGGATAAGAACTATTACTAAAATCAATTACATCTCCAGGTTCCAATATTTCTTTTTCAATAATCATACTGGGTTCTCTGGTAGCAACATATGTTTTCGCTTCTATCTTTATTGGAAAAATAAACATAATAGTAAGCATTAAAATAGCTGTTATAAAATATAAATTCTTATTTCTCATGCTTTTTTCTCCCTATTGTACTCATTCCACTCACTATAAGTAATATAAAAATTGGTATTACCACAAATAAAGCTTTCATTCCTGTCTCCGGATTTGTTAGAGGTTTTGTTGATAGTATATTTAAATCACTATTTAAATTCTCATATTTAGCAGTTACTACTTCATCAGTATATTCTATATTTTCTAAAGAGATATTATCTAAATATGATGAATCTTTTGTACCTTCAACATCAAAAGTCATAATTACTTTCTTTTCAGTAAAACTATTATTATCATCAAAACTTAGTTTCATTATTTGATTATCATTACCTGAATTGGTAACTCCGTCTAAATAAGAAATATTAGATAATTTTAAATGATTATGGTTAATTAAAAAATTTAAATTACTCATTTTATAAGGACTTTCTAAATAAACTTCACATCTCGTTTTCTCTCCATAATTTATTTTATCTTTATCACATTTTAATTCAATTTTAGGTTCTGTATATTCAAAAGACGTAAGATGAGGACAAGGATTATGATAAGTACCATCATCGAAAACTGATAAGCGCCAGTACATATTTTTATCATTTACCTTTGGCAATCTATAAATAAGATTTCTATGACCTGTTCCAAATACCAACTCATTTAAAAGATTATCATTATTATCATAAAAATAAGCTGTTTTTCCAAAAGATTCTGTCTTAAAGAAAATAATATCTCCAGTTTTATAATAACCAGACATTATACTATCATCAAAAACTATTACTTCCTGACTTGGTTCCATCTTATAAAAAAATAATTTTTCTTCTTCAGTTTCGTAATCATAGTTATATAAAGCCATTCTTTGTTGTACACTAAATTGTAAATTACAATTTGGAATTCTTCCATAACAATCCTGTGAGATTAATTCTCCATCTAAATAAAGATAGAGCATTTTATCTGAATAATAATCATAAGCATCACTAAAATCAATAATATCACCTGCTTCAAAAATAATATTATCTGTTGCATCATGAAAACTATATGTTTTAGCAAATACACTAATTGGTAAAATATAAGCACCTACTATTAAAATAATCAGATTAAGCAATTTCTTACTTTTCATCTTTTATCACTCCTACTATCTGTATTTTAAGTATAGCATACTCAACTACTGATAGCTAGACTATTAATACATTTTTTTATTCCAAAAAGAGTAAGAGAAATAGTCACTCTAAATCTTATATTTTTTTAGAAAGTTTTTTTCCTTTGTCAATTAATTCCGAATTTATAAACTCTTTACTATAAATATTAAAAAAAGATTCATCTTGACTAATAATTAAAAAACCCGGAACTCCATGTTCTTTCATATCATCAGAAATACTCGGTACAGAAATAGTATTGTCACGAATAGATAAAAAATGTGAATGTCCTTTTATTGTAAAAAAAGATTCTGCATTTGGAATTTCAAAATTATACTTAGGACACCAATGAGATAATAAAATAGGTATTCTTTTATAATATATATGCCTTAGAAAAACCAAGTATTTTAAAATCCTCTCTTTCCTGAACCATATCTAATAACTCTCTATTATTAGAAAAAGTATGAAAGTCATGATTTCCCAAAACAAAATAAGTCGTTATACCATTCATTTTAGGATAATCATTGATAAGATGAAAAACTTGACTCTCAAAAGTATTATATCTTTTTAAAACAGGTTTATAAGTACTTTGAATAACATCACCTAAATGAAGAACACTTTTAAAATAATTATTATACGCATATTGATAAGTTTCATGTATATAATCCATATTTTCAAACTTACTACCTAAATGAGTATCAGAAACTGCTAATAACTTATCATCATAAAACTCCTTGCAAAAAGCATGATTTCTCATAAAATCCTGGCTTTTTATAATATTTCCAACATAATACAACACTTCATAATATTCTAAATTTAAAACAGAACAGATGTCATGAATAGAATATCCTTCGTAATAGAATTGTTCAATTAAACGTTTATCCTCTGTAAGAAAGTTTTCTCTAGATAATCGAAACATAACTACTCCCCATAACTACTTGACTATAATAACATAAAAAAAAACTAAAAACCACTTTTTAGTTTTCTCCTATTAATCCAACATCACTTGCTACTCCATCTAAATCAGCATTCTTATAAGAAATTACAACTTTCATAAAATTAATCCTTTTCTCATTTTTTTAAAGTATATTCTTTTATCTCGCAATTCTTAAGTCCTCTATTTAGAAAATGTCCATCTCCCATACCTTCAAAATAAAAACTAAATGCTTTTGAAACTCCACTATGAGCAACTATTAAGACAGTATTGTAATCCTCATCTTTTAATTCATCTAAAAACTCTTGTATTCTATCAAATAAGTGAGAAACCCACTCCTCATTATCATAATGAATAGTAGAATTATAATTCCAAAATTCATCACGATCAAAAGTTGAATGAGGTTTCCCAACTAAATTTCCAGCTTCCCGTTCTCTAAGTCGATCATCAATAATAATCTCCTTATGATGTACATTAATAATCTCAGCAGTATGATAGGCTCGAACTAAAGGGGAAGAAATAATAACATCATAATCTATTTTATCAACATCATCTATAAGCCCTTCTGCCTGTCTTATTCCAGTATCATTCAAATCTTTATCTACAGTATTGTAAATCTTTAAAAGGTTTGATTGAGACTCACCATGTCTAACTAAATATATTTTCATACTATTTTCCTCCTATAAACTTTAAACATTCATCTTTAATTTTATCTAAATCAAGTCCAGTACATAAAAGAGTATTCCACCCAATTTTTTTTGCCATATCAATATTATCCTTACTATCATCAACAAATAAAATATCTTTCTTATCAAAAGGAAGCTTTTTAGAAACATTTAAAAATATTTCTAAATCCGGCTTTTCTAAACCTAATTCATAAGAAAAAAATAAATAATCATATTTTTCTAAATCAACTTGTTTTTCTAATCTTTCTCTATCCAAAAAACATAAATTTGAAAAAATACCAATAAAACACTTATCTTTTAAAGACTCTTCAAATAAAGCAACATCCTTATAATAATCAATTTTAGAGAAAATACTTCTATATAAATCAATAAACTCAGAAAAACTAACAATAAAATTATTATCTTTAGACATCTTCTCAAATACTTTTTCAAACTCATCCATATTAGAAATATAATTAAGATGATATTTATGAATAAAATCTAGTAAAGAAACTTTTTCTTTGTATCCACACTTTTTTAATAAATCATCCCATGCTTTGTAGCAACTATATCCAGTATGGTGAGATTCAACAATATTACCCCAATCAAATAAAATACATTTCTTTTTCATATTATCCTTCATCCCTTAAATAATTAGAAAATAATATAATTAGTTTTTTCTTAACTTCATGATAGCTTTTAGGCCACATCATATAACCACTAGCTTCAACTTCATGATTTTCCCCATAACAAACCCGAAAAGAAAAAGAATCCCCATCTAACACATTTTTATCAAATTTATGAAACTCATCCCACTTCGCAACATGATACTGTTTTAAAATAATTTCTATTTCCTTTAATATTTTTTTATCAACCTCTTTTTTTATAGCGTCATCATAACGTACTCCATCATCTTTAAATGACAATATACATTTATCTTTACAAACTAATTCATAATTTACACTAGCTTCAGCATGAGTACCAGTTGTATATGAAAAATATAATTCTTTAATACTATCTATATTTTTTTCTTTTTTAAAAAATAAAAACAAAAATACAATAACTATAATGATACCTATAATAATTAAATACTTCATTTTCATAAACACTCCTATTAAAAATTAATCACAATTATTTTTTACTACAGAATATAATTCATAATAATTAGATATTTTATCTTTATCAAACACACTATATCCTCTATTTTCTGGATCAGTATTATTGTCAATAAAAGCAATATCTTGATTAAAAATCAAAACACCTGGATAAACCTTAAAATAATTATCTCCTAAGACTTCTTTTATCTTTGTATCAGATATAAAACCAAGTTCTAAATTATTACCTTTATAATGAACAAATTTTGAAATATCTTTATTATTTAGTACTAAACTTTTTCTATTATCTGGATATACAAAAATTCTTTTCATAAGAACTCCACGATTTAGAGCTTCTATATTTAACTTTGTCCATATATTCTCCTCTTTTGTACCATTCCATTCATTATCATTGCAAAATGATATAGCCATGACTATTCCATCTTTTTCTACGTTCTCTATTGAAGAATACAACCAATCATATCCTTTATGATACATATCACCAGAATAAAGCTTATCAAATAAAAAATTATCTCTATTTCGATTATATAATCTGTAATATTCTTTTATCTGTTCTTCAATAAAATCATATAATCCTAACTGAATAATATCTTCACGCACCCTAGAATATTCTGATTCTTCTCCTAGTTCAGAACGTAAATACCAATTATCTTCCTTTATCCAGTTAAATACAGGTTTATTCAGTAAATCTTCTTTTTCTATATATTGAAGTCCTATTCTACCTAAATTTAGAAAATACTCATTTTCTTCTGCATCTACCCCTTCACAAACTTTATAATAATTCGCAATTAATAAATGAATAGCGTGTTGTACCGCAACAGAAGAAGGATATAAATTATATTCCATAATATGAACACGATATAAAATATAACTAATAATCTTTAAATAACGGACATACTCAAAAGAAGAAATACCTTTTTTTAAAACCGTATCACATCCAAATATCGCAATATCAATAAAATTTAAAGCAATTGATGAAACAGAAAAATCAATATAATAAGGAACATCATCCTTTAAAATAATATTAGTAGAAATAAAATCATTATGTAAAGAAACAAAAGGAGGCATCACCGATAAAGAATGAAACTTTTCATTATAAGATTCATATCTCTTTATCATATCTTGATAATATAAAACAACTGGTCTAATAAGATTTTGATCATCTTCACTTAAATACTTTTTCTTATCTTGATATTCTTCTAAAAAATTCTCATAACTCCACATATCATATTGTTTATTCTTTTTAGCACTATCTAAAGATAAATAATTCTTTAAAGAAGTATTTATACAATTATATTTTAAAATATCAAAAACAATTTGAATCATAGTTTTTAAACTAACATTCTTATCTAAATCATAAATAGTTTTACCAGAAATATACTCCATTACATAAAAATAAATAGTCTCTTCATTATACTTTATTTCTCCTAATAATTTATTATCATGATAATATACTTTAGGAATATGTAAATAGTTTTGCTTAGAAATAATCTCAATAATATTAATATAATGATTAATATTATCAAGACTTCTCTCATCAGAAAAAAATTTAACAACATATTTCTTATGAGAAGTCTCCATATAAACATTAAAATCCTCATATCCAGTTTCAATAATATGATAATCGTTTAAAGAAGAAAATTGATACATTTTAATAATCTGAATTAATATATTTTCCAAATCTTCTTCCCTAAATTTTACCCTAGTATAATAGTCAAAAATATTTTCCATAATACACCCCAATATTTAATATTATTAAATCACAAATAATAATAAAAGAAAAGGACTTATCCTAAGATAAATCCATATTCGTATAAGTATAAAGACATTCATTTATTTTTTGTAAATCAAATATCTTATTACTTATAAAATATCTTAAAATTAAATCAAAATCTTTATTCATACTTAGAGAATATCCAGCACTTTCTAAGACTTGATTCACTTCATCAAGATTAAGTTCCAAAGCAATACATAGCTTTAAGATATTATTTTTAGACAAATTATAGTTCCCATAACGAAACTTTGAAAAAATTCTTCTATCTATATTAGCTTTATTATAAATACAAGAATCTTTATCAATATTATTTTTTATAAAATAATCATCGATATAAGAAAATATCATTTCATAGCAACTCTTTGTCTTATTTTGATTTAAGTATAATTCAATATCATTCATATTAAAACCTCCTAAAATGTATACAAAATCCCTATACATTTACATCTTTTTAACACTTTTTAAGTTTTAATATGATAAAGAACCAAGTCCTTAAATCGCATAAAATATATCATAAAAATAGTATTTTGTCAAATGATGTTTGACAAATAAATTAAGATGCTCTTCACATTAATCCTATATAAACAAGTATATTCAGTCACTAGTAAGTAAATGTCCTGAAAGGTTGCGAACCTTTTTCCTCATCTACCTAAGCAAAAGCTCCATGACTACGTCGGAATAATACCGACAATTCCAACACGCATTAGGAATTCATCTTTCTTATCTTACTATTGCAGATTTGTGCCGGGATACTGGTTTCTAATCTTATAGTATATCACTATACCTCAACTGCAAAATAATTTAAGGCCTTTATGGTACATCAGCATCATCTTTATCCACCACAGATAATAAATCAGCTGTCTTACTAACCCACTTTGTATAACACTCATGGTCTTTCAGAGATTAGCCCGATTATTGCCATACCTTTACTCTCATATATAAGACAACTATAATCTCTTTCATGACTTCGTCAATCTCAAGAATAATATCACTATTACTCTATACTCAATCCATAGAGGGTCTCCCATCTACTAATAAGAACGAGATTATATCTATGCTACTTTGCCAGTAGTTTTTCACATAGTTCTTAATTTATTTGTCAAACATCACTTGCTTCATACAAATAAAATATAACATATAAAAAATAAAAAAAGGTCGCTTTCAAAACGACATTTTATTTTTTCTGATAAATAAACTCATCTGTAGAATAATCATAAAAAGGAATAGTAAGAGCATAATAATCCATAATAGACTTAACAGAAGAAATTAGAGAAGAAATATCACCATCATAATAATTAGAATAAACTCCAATATTTCTAACAAAATCAAATGAAATAGGTTTATTAGTCATTAACTCATATAAAGAATAACTATAAATTAAATTAGTTTTAATACTATTCTTTATTAATAAACTATAATCAGAATAAGATAAATATATAGGTTTAAAAACAGGTATATGACGTTTTAATTCTAAAAATAAATTTGATTTAATAAAACCCATAAATTCCAAAGATTCCTCTTCATCTGGCATAAGACTAACAAATTTACCTAAATTACAATTATCATCATAGTCATACAAATGAATATTCTTTATAGTACCATCATAAGATGAAAATTTTCTAGTAACCTGACTAGCAGGGAAAATATACCCTGTTTTAATAATAGACTCTAACTTTTCTAATGGTTGAAAACGTAGAGCATGAAAAAGAAATTCATCATCACTCCATTCATTAGATAATGTTTGCTCCATTATATTAATTCTAGAAATTAAATTATCAAGTTCCTTCATATATTCCCTCACTTGTTGCATATTATAACAGAAAACAAAAAATAATTCTACCATTATTGATATCGTAAAAACATCTCTCTTGTTTTACTTAAATATTTTATTCTATTTTCTAAATGTTCTGGATGATGAGCCATACAATCACAATATTGAACTTTATATATTTTTAAAGCTAAATCATAATTATTTTCTATAAGAGAACTCTTAATAGGAGTATCATGATTTAAAACTATAAAACAAACATCACGTATAAAATCATCATCAAAACTTAATTGTCTTAATACATAATTAGTAATTTCCATAGATACCTTCGGATGATTTTTAAAATGACGAACTTCTCCTTCCTGAAAAGAAAATGGTTTCCCTGAATCATGTAATAAAAGAGCAAGACGAATCATAAAATCTTTTTCAGAAAAACTTAATGCATATAAAGTATGATCCCAAACATTTAAGTGATGATGAGGATGTTTTTGTAAAAAACCAAACATAAACTGAATCTCCGGAATAATACTAACTATATAGTCAAGATAATCTAGTATACTAGTTACAACATCATCAGCTAACAAAATATCTTCTAAATTAATATCTAAATTCTTATTAAAATCAATCATATTATTTCTCCATCATTTTAATATCAGTTCTTTTTAATACTTTATAGTTATTTGAAGATTTTGTAATAATACTCAATTTTTCATCTTTACTAAATTTATCCGTATTTATCCACTCAAACATCTGAAATAAACTAGAAATAGTAGGATAATAAGAATATTCCATGAAACCAATTCTCTGCTTTATACATCTAAAAAGGCATCTTTTATAAAGGATAAAAACTGGAACATCTAAATAATAAACCATATCAGCTTCAACAATACCTAAATGAAAAACATCTCTACCAACATCTTCGATAATCCATTCCTCTTCTTTTAAAATATCACTAAAAATATTATCAATTTCAAAAGAAAATCTTTTCATACCTATAAAATCATCATAAACAACTTTATCAAGTTCAAAATAAGGAATATTATACTTTTTAGATAGATGCTTTGCTAAAGTAGTTTTTCCACTACCAACAGGACCTATAATATATATTTTTTTCATAAACATCAATTCCTAAAAAAAATATAAATAAGAAAAAAAAGATTGTCAAGAATTATATATATATATATATATATATTATCAAGCCTTTTTAATAATTTATTCCTATAATAAGTGTAAAGTAAAAAAACTTATTTCTAAGTTCTATAAATCTCTATTATTAATAATAAAATCTACTATATTTACATTATTAATACCATCCACATTATCATTAATCACAAAATCCATTAAGAATAAATATCTAGGATACATATCTCTTATTTCATAAAAAGGTTTATATTCTCTTTCTTCAGTATCTTTATTATCAATATTTTTTGATACTTGTATATAAAAACATTTATTATTTTCTTTTCTTGCTATAAAATCACATTCTAATTTACCAATCTTACCAACACTTAATTTATAATCTTTACTAAATAAATAATTATATAAAACATTTTCTAATAATGGTCCATAATTCATTCTATTATCAGTATTTTATGAAAAATAAATACTAGTATCAGCTAAATAATACTTTCTTTCACCTTTTAAAACATCTTTAGATTTTATATCAAATGCCTCACATTTATATAATATTTTGGCATTTTCTAGTATTTCTAAATATCTATCAATAGTAAGATCATCAATACTTATATTGATACTTTCATAATACTTTTTTATACTTGATACCGAAATCATACTTCCAAAATTATTTATAACAAATTTTTGAATTGAATGAAATAAATCTGTATTTTTAATTTTTTCATTAGATTTTATATCTTTATCAAATATATCTTTAATTACATTTTGTATATATCTTCTTTTGTCATCTATATTATCAAATTTAATAGTTCCAGGAAAACCACCATTTATCAAATATTCTTGAAATTCGATATAAATATTATCATTAATTTCTTTTTTAAATAATCTCTTCATATCTATATATTCGTAAAAATTTAAAGGTAACATTTCAATTTCAATTTTACGACCAGTAAATTTAGTAACTAATTCTCCAGATAATAAATATGAATTAGAGCCAGTAATAAATATTGAGATATTTCCTTCCATTCTAAATGCTTCAACTACTGTTTCAAAACCTTTTACATTCTGTACTTCATCAATAAACAAATATATAAATTCATTATTTTTAATAATAAGTGAGTGAATCAATTAATTCTTCTATTTCTTTTGGAGTTCTTATACCAATTTATGGCCTTTTATCAAGCTTTATATCTATAATGTTTTCATCTTTAATACCTTTTTGTTTTAATTCAGATTTTATTGATTCAAGTAAGGTAGACTTTCCACATCTTCTTATTCCTGTTATTACTTTAATTGTTTCAGTATCATCATAAAATCCTCTTATTTTATTTAAATAATTTTCTCTATTATATATTAGCATATTATCACCTACTACAATATTAGCAAAAATATAACGAAAAAAACAAGTTATCAACATATTTTTGCGTATATTGTGTTATTTTTTGTTAATAACTCGTGTTTTCAGAATATTTAAATCTAAAAAAGATACCTAACTAATTAAGCTTCCCTTTACAACATTAGAATTAGATGACTTAGTTGCAATAATATCATCTATATTTGTTACATCACTTGTATAGTTTACAGTTATACCACTATCTGATAAAGTTGCAGCATTTTTAAATGCATTATTATAACTTGTTAGATTATTATGAAGATTGATTGTTGTTTTTGCTTGAGGATTATTTATAAAAATAGAATCAATATCTGAATTATAAATATTCAATGTACCAATACTATTCCAAGATTCTGTATTCATTCCAGCACCTGCAAACATATAACTCATATCTATAATATTTGATGTATTCCAATTTGATAAATTTCCTATATCCCAGATTTTCGAATTCTGTCCTGCATTATCAAACATATAACTCATATCTATAACATTTGATGTATTCCAATTACTTAAATTTCCTATATTCCAATCTTCTGTATTAGAACCAGATAAAACAAACATATATGCCATATTTCTAACATTTGAAACATTCCACTTTGACAAGTCTCCTATACCCCATTCCTTTGCATTTTGCCCAATAGAACAAAACATACTATCCATATTTGTGACATTTGACACGTCCCAATTTGATAGTCCTTCAATATATAACTGCTTAGCCTTATATCCCCCAACTGATCTAAACATACTTTCCATATTAATTACATTTGAGGTATCCCAGCCTGATAAATCATCAATATTCACTATATCAGCTCCATAACCAACATAGCCAAACATATAACTCATGTTTTCAACTTTTGAAGTATCCCAACTGGATAATCCAATTATTTCAATTGTTTCTGCATATTCACCCGCATTATAAAACATCTCGTATAAATTCTTAGGCAAAATCCAATCAAAAAGATTTAAACTAACTTTTTTTGCATACATTCCTATCGCGTGAAATATATACTCACTAGAATAATTATCAGTTATATTCGATAAATCCCAATTTGATATATTCAGTTCTATTTTATCAGCGTGACTTCCAGCATATTCAAACATAGAACGTATATCTTTAATACTAGACATACTCCAATTAGATAGGTTTCCGACATTCCATATATTGCTGTTTCGACCTGTATTAGCAAACATATAACTCATATTCTCAACTTTTGATGTATTCCACTTTGATAAATCAACATTAAGACTACCAATTCCTTGAAACATCTGATACATATTAGTTACATTTGAGGTATCCCAATTTGATATATCATCTAGAAACACTTCACTTGAATTTATTCCTACACTAACAAATACACCTTTCATATTGATTACTTTCGATGTATCCCAATTTGATAACCCCAAAATTTTTACACTATCTGATGTTTCACCTATACAAGCAAAAGTATATTCCATGTTAGTTATATTACTTGTGTCAAAACTTGACATATCAAACTTCGATGCTTTACTCTTATAAAACATATTACTCGACGATTTAATCGGCTTATTATTAATAGAAGTACATAGTTTTGATGTAACTGACTCAGTAGAGTTCTTATTTGTTAAAGTAACTCCCCAGCCATCTTCATCTATATTTTTCCAATCAAATAAATAATCATGTAAATTACTATCCCAACGTGATGTACCTTCTTGCATATACCTATAAGTATATTGTCCATTTACATATTCTGCACCTTGTACTAATTCTCCATCATATGTACATGGATTTGGTTTTACTTTACCTATTGTTATATTAGAATTAATATCTAATTTAACTTCACATAGTGCATAAGTACTTATTGGTATTAATAAACTAAGACCTATTATTATAAATATATTTAATCTTAAATTATTAGTCTTTTTATAATATAAATAAATACCTAATATAATCATAGTAATTAATAATAAAATAATCTTATTTGATCCAGTTAATGGATTAGTAAAAATACT
>CAMOWA010000048.1 GCA_946628005.1 uncultured Caryophanales bacterium | reverse complement strand
AAGAAAGAAATAAATTAGATTGTTTAGTAGTAGATGAAGCTCATAGATTAAATGAAAAATCAGGATTATTTCAAAATAAAGGTGAGAATCAAATTAAAGAAATTATTAATGCTGCTAAATTCTCTATATTCTTTATAGATGAAAATCAAAAAGTAACTCTTAAAGATATTGGTAGTGAAGAGTTAATAAAGAAATATGCTAGAGAATTAGATGCAGGTATTTATACTTATGAATTAGATTCTCAATTTAGATGTAACGGATCAGATGGTTATCTAGCTTGGATAGATAACATTCTAGAAATAAGAGAAACAGCTAACTTTGATATAGATGGATTTGATTATGATTTCAAAGTATTTGATGATCCTAATGAAATGAGAAAAGCAATAGAAGAAAAGAATGAGATTAATAATAAATCTAGAATGGTAGCAGGATATTGTTGGAACTGGATAAGTGAAGGAAAAGATAATACTAATATTCACGATATTGTAATACCAGAATACAACTTTGAAATGAGTTGGAATCTAGGTAATTCATCAACATGGGCAATAGATAAAAACTCAATCAATGAAATAGGATGTATTCATACATGTCAAGGGCTAGAATTTGACTATGTAGGAGTAATAATTGGTGATGATATGAGATACGAAGATAATCATATCGTTACCGATTATACAAAAAGAGCATCAACAGATAACTCTTTAAAAGGTATAAAGAAAATAGCTAATGAACAAGGAGAAGAAGTTGCTCAAAAGATAGCAGAGAATATAATTAAAAATACATATAGAACTTTAATGACAAGAGGAATGAAGGGATGCTATGTGTATTGTACTAATAAGAATCTTCAGGAGTATTTAAAAAAATAGTATCATATGTTATAATTAGCATAATTGAGATATCATTAGTATGATATCTTTTTCTTTTAGAAAGAAGGAATTAATAGATGAAATTAGTAACAAACATGAGTGCGGAGAAAGCAAGAGATTATTTTCTTAAACCAGAAAGTTATTTCAATTTTGATTTGCCAAAATATTTTGATTTCAAAAACGTTTTAGATTTATCAGATTCATTAATAAAAAATAAAGATTTTATGAATGCAATTGTTAAAAGCAAAAAAGAATCTCCCAAAACTAAAGAGAATGTAGATTATGTATTAATTCATAACAAAGATGGAAAATATGCTTGGAGACCATTTGAACTTATACATCCCATTTTATATGTTAAATTAGTTAATGATATATGTGAAAAACACAATTGGAGTACAATCAAAAAAAGAATTAAAAAACTTCATTCTAATCCAAGAATAATATGTTGCAGTATGCCTGGAGAATCAAAGAATAAAAAGAATGATAAAAAATCAACTATATTAAGATGGTGGAATGAATATGAGCAAAAGAGTATCTCTTCATCAATGGAATATCTCTTAATGGCAAATACAGATATTTCAAATTGTTATCCATCAATATATACTCATACCATTCCTTGGGCTTTACATACCGAAAAGGTAGCTAAAAATATAAAAGGTGATACTTCTTATATTGGTAATATAATAGACATAGATATTGAACAAATGAAATATGGACAAACGAATGGAATACCGCAAGGAAGTACATTAATGGATTTTATAGCTGAGATAGTGTTAGGCTACTGTGATGAATTACTTACTGAAAAATTAAATGAAACGAATATTTCTGATTATAAAATCTTAAGATATAGAGATGATTATAGAGTTTTTAGTAATAATAGTTATGAATTGGATATTATACTAAAGTGTCTATCGGAAATATTAATAAAACTTAATTTTAAATTAAACCCAACAAAAACATATAACACAAGAGATGTAATTATAAAATCTGTAAAAGAAGATAAAATTAGTAGGTTTATCAATCAAAGAAACTTTGAACAATTATCATTACAAAAAGAGCTTTTTTTAATTGATAATTTTAGTAAAGAATATCCAAATAGCGGTAGTTTAATTGTATTATTAAATAATGTGTTTAAAAATAAAATTGAAATAATGAAAAGAAGACCAAATAGTTATGAGCAAGTTATAAGTATTTTAATAGATATTATGTATAACAATCCAAGAACATATCCTATATGCATTGCAATACTAAGTAATATATTTAAGTTTTTAAGTAAAAATGTAACTGAAAAATACATTGATTTGATATTAAAAAAATTTCAGTCATTGCCTAATACAGTATATTTAGAAATATGGATGCAAAGAATAACAATAACCATTAATAGAAATAGAAAATTTACAAATGGAAGTATATGTGAAAAGATATATAATCCAAAAATCAATATATGGAATTCCGAATGGTTAAAAGATAATATAAAAAAGAAATTTGATGAAAATTTAATAATCAATGAAAAAGAAATTGATAATATTTCATTTTATTTATCTAGGGATGAAGTTGACGCATTTGCAATTGAATACGATATATAAAAAATATAAATGTATATAAAAATAGATTTATAATAATAAAAGAACTAAAAAACAAAAAGAAATGGGGCGTTAAAATGTCCAAGTTATTATTAAAAGACAATAAAGAATTAATGAAAGAGTATAATTATGAAAAAAACACTGATATAGATTTGGAAAAATTAACAATAGGATCTGGCAAAAAAATTTGGTGGATATGTAAAAAAGGACATGAATGGGAAGCGGCAATTTATTCTAGAAAGAATAATGGATGCCCTGTGTGTGCTGGTAGAATGGTAGTTGCTGGTTATAATGATTTAGCTACAACTAACCCAGATTTATTAAAAGAATGGGATTACGATAAAAACATTATTGAACCCAAAAATGTACTTCCTGGTAGTAGCATGAAAGTGTGGTGGAAATGTCCAAAAGGACATTCATATATTTCTGAAATTAGGTCTAGAGCTATATATGGATATGGATGTAAATATTGTGCTGGACATAAAATGGTAAAAGGTGAAAATGACTTTGCGACAAATAATCCAGCATTGTTAAAAGAATGGGATTATGAAAAAAATAAAAAATTGCCATCAAACTATAGTGCTCATTCACATGAAAAAGTGTGGTGGAAATGTCCTAACGGTCATAGTTATTTAGCTTCAATTGGCAATAGAAACCATAAGAGTAACCCTACTAATTGTCCATATTGCTACGGTCATAAATTAATAACAAAAAATATAACAAGGAATATAGCAAAAAATACAACAAAATCAATGGAACATTTAATAGCTAATGATTTTAAATCAAAATGTCCACAATTAATGAAAGAATGGGACTATGAAAAAAATTTGAAAATAAATCCATCTCAAATCTATTATTTAAAAAATATAAAAGTATGGTGGAAATGTAAAAAATGTGGATATGAATGGGAAGCAGTAATTTATAACAGAGTTAAGATAGCTAGTTTTAAATATTGTCCAATGTGTACACAAGAAATTGATTCATTAAATAGATTAGTAAAAGGAAGAAATGATTTAAAAACATTGAATCCTAAGGTTGCTTCTGAGTGGAATTATGAAAAAAATGTTAATATGTCACCTGATAATTATACTATTGGTTCAAATAAAAAAGTATGGTGGAAATGTAAAAAAGGACATGAATGGAAAGCAACAATAAGCTCTAGAGCACATGGAACCAATTGTCCAATATGTTCAAGTGGACTGCATACATCATTTCCAGAACAGGCAATATATTATTATTTAACTAATATATTTAAAAATGTAGATAATAGATTTATATTAGATGAAAAATATGAATATGATATTTTTATTCAAGATATAAATACATTAATAGAATATGATGGTATTTATTATCATAATAATGAAAAAAAGAACAAATATGATTTAAAAAAAGAAAAATATGCAGTAAATAAAGGATTTGTTTTTTATAGAATTAAAGAAACAAATAATAGTAAATTTATTACATCAATACAAGGTAACGTGTTTAAGTATTATCCAGATAGATCAAAAAGGTTAGAAGAACTAATAAAATTAATTATTGATCAATTAAATGTAAAGAATTCATGTGATGTAAATTTATCTAAGGATTATATTAATATTGAGAATATGATGAATAGAATGGCATTAGATAATAGTTTATTCAATTTATATCCTGACATTGCTTCAGAATGGAACTATGAAAAAAATAATAATATAGATCCTAAAAATTATTTACCTAAAAGCGGTAAGGTTGTATGGTGGAAATGTAAAAAAGGACATGAATGGAAAACTAGAATATGTGATAGATTGAAAAATCAAAAAGTAGTAGGCTGCCCATATTGTTCAAATATACAAGTTCTAGAAGGTTTTAATGATTTTGCTTTTAAAAAACCTCAGCTTCTTAAATATTGGAATTATCAGAAAAATTCTAAAATAAAACCAAATTCTATTTTATATAATTCATGGAAAAAAGTATGGTGGATATGCCCTAATGGACATTCCTATAGAAAAGAAATTGCTAAAAAAGATAACGAAAATGATTGCCCATACTGTAATAGCAGAAGAATCTTAGAAAAATATAATGATTTTGGTACATTGTTTCCAAATATTTTAAAAGATTGGGATTATGAAAAAAATGATGTTAATCCATCAAGTTTAGGAAAAGCATCAGAATACAAAGCATCATGGAAATGCCATAATTGCGGTTATGAATGGCAAGCAACAATTTTTACAAGATGTAACGGTCTAAGGAATTGTCCGATTTGTCATAATTATAAAGTCAAATCAGGAATAAATGATTTGGTTACAAAAAATCCGGAATTATTGATAGAATGGCATTCAGAAAAAAATGGGAAATTATTACCTGAAAATATTTCTTTTGGATCTACAAAACAAATTTGGTGGAAATGCAAAAAGTGTGGATATGAATGGCAAACCTCAGTTTATCATAGAACTATTGGAAAATGTGGATGCCCTGCTTGCGCCAAGAAAAATATAGCAAGAAAAGTATCTAAAAAAATAATTAATCTAGATACTGGTGAAATATTTGAATCTTTAACAGATGCTGCAAAAAAATATAATTTAAAAGATACAAGTAGTTTGACTCATTGCATTCAAGGAAAAACAAAAACTTGTGTTGGCTTTAAATGGGATTACTATTGTAAGAAAGATGTTTAAGTAGAATTACATATCTTAAATAATTACTTGCTTTTTTACATAATCTATGTGGATATTTGTACAACATTTATATCTTATGATTATTTGATTCGACAAAATTAGACAAAAGTGCATTGATTTCGAAATAAATAAAATATGATATAATTTTAATAAGAGGTGACTTATTAATTATGAAGAATAGATTGATAATATCAATAATAACAATAATAATACTATGCGGATTAACAGCATGTGATATTAAAAATACTTCAAAACAAAGTAACAAAAGAAATGAAAATGTTTCTCAAATAGAAATAATTACAGATTACATTAATATAAGAAAGGAAAAAAGTACTAAATCTGATATAATTGGTAAAGTGAATAAAGGAGAAATATATACAATTATATCTAAAGATGAATCTAATGATATTTGGATTGAAATAGAAACATCAAATAAGATTCATGGATTCGTTTCTGGAAGAAATTATTATGTAAAATATCTTGAATCTAAAGATGAAAAAAATAATAAATATAAATCTAAATACCAAAAATACGAATGGAATTGTGATGTGCCTATAACAGAAATAAAAACAATAAAAGATAATGGAATGATGGATATTCAACCAAAATTGTTTATTACAAAAGATGGTAAACTATATGAATTTACTTTAAATAAAAAATATAGTAATGAGCAAATATGTAAACAAATAAACGCTGATACAAGTTTTAATTATTTTAATATGTTTCCAAATGATAGAGATTTGTCATTAATGGTTGATAATAATAATAATTTTTATTATTATGAAAAATCATTGCTGAATTTCAAGGAATGGGATAAATATCATTTTGCAGATACAACAAATTATATACTAAGTCATCCACAAAGTTATACAACCTATGCTAATGAACATATTGAAAACGCAGGATCAGCATTCTATAATTATTATGCTGAAAACAATGATATATATAAAAGATTATTATATTGGAAAGATAGCAGTACTGTATATGAAAATCCAGTTTTACTTCATCAATTTACTGATGAAAATGTTATTGGATTAGAAGGAAAAATATTCAAAACTGATAAAGGATTCTATAAGATTGGTGCTACTAACAAAGAAGAATGTGAAAAGTATGAAGACATAGAATGCAATGAGGGAATAGTAAAAATAGAAGATGTTAGTAAACATTATAAAGATATAGAGTACTTTAATGGTAATTATCTAATATTTAAAAATGATAATAATATTTACACATATTATTAAATAAGTAATTATTATTTTTAGGAAGTATATGTAGTTAAAATAATTACATATACTTTTATATTAGCAAAATATACTATACCGATAACGGTATAATTGTCATTGACAAATACTACCGATAACGGTATAATATACATAGAGGTGATAACTATGGAATTTATGACTACTAATGAAGCTGTAAAAAAATGGGGTATTAGCGAACGAAGAATAAGACAATTATTACAAGACGGAAGAATTGAAGGAGCAGTTAAAGTTGGCAATAATTGGAATATTCCAATTATTGCTAATAAACCAGCAGATAAGAGAAGTATTAAATTAGATAATACTGAATTCAAATTTGATTTACCAGAAAACTATTTTAATGAAGTGGATGAATTAAATGAAAAATTAAAATCAAAAAGACCTATGCCAAAAGAAACTTTAAAATCTATAAAAGAATCATTTAACTTAGAATGGACTTATAATAGTAATGGTATAGAAGGTAATACATTAACTTTAAGAGAAACACAAGTTGTTTTAGAAGGTATTACTGTTGGTGGAAAAACATTAAAAGAACATTTGGAAGTTATTAATCATGAACAAGCAATTTTATTCTTAGATGATCTTGTTAAAGATAGAGATCCTATGACAGAATGGAATATTAAGAATATTCATCAACTAGTATTAAAAGAAATAGATGATAAAAATGCAGGTAAATATAGAGATGAAAATGTAAGAATAATGGGTGCTAAACATATTCCACCTGATTATTTAATAATTCCTGAATTAATGGAAAAATTAATTATAAGCTATAAAGATTGGAATAAATATCATCCAATTATAAAAGCAGCTTTAATCCATGGAGAATTAGTTAAAATACATCCATTTGTAGATGGAAATGGAAGAGTTTCTAGATTAGTTATGAATTTATCTTTAATGAATAGTGGATATGTTCCTGTAATTGTAAAAAAAGCAAAGAGATTAGAATATTATGAGGCATTAGATAAAGCTCATACAACAGGAGATTATACTGATTTTGTTAAATTAGTTACTGAACTAGAAATTGAAATATTAAATAAATATTTAGAATTGATATAGAGGTAATTATGGATTCAATTGGAGATAGAGTAAAAGAAATAAGAAATAGATATGGATTAAGTCAAGAAGAGTTTGCAGAAAAGTTGAATACATATAGAGTTAGAATATCAAGAATTGAAAATGGAACTATACAGCCAACATTTCAAGAAATAATAGATATTTGTGAAAAATACAATACAAATGTTGATTTTTTTGTAACTGCAAAAGTAATATCAACTCAAGATTTTAAAAAAATATCAGAAAGATATGTAAAAAATAATCAATTATTATTTGAAGAAAGGAGAGAAACCATAGAAAGCATTTATCTTTCGCTAGCACAAGAACATTTAAAATCTATATACGATAAAAATGATACAAATCTGAACAAATACTTAAAAAGTAATAAAAAATGTAACAAAATAAGTATAGAAAAACTAGATATATAATAATACAATAGTTGTGAGGTGAGGAAAATGTCAAATATTATCAAAGAACTAAAGAATAGAAATATAACTTCTCAAATAAGATATTATGGAAAAGATGATATGGCATCTGGTTTCGAAATTAAAAATATTGTAGATAATTATGACTTATATAATGAATTAATTGATTCTATCAAGCCTATAATAAAAACATCAGATGATTATATTAATTATTTATATATTCGTTGTCTAAAAGAATACAGAGAAATGTTAGATATTATAAGAGATGATTTAATAGAAAAAATAGAAAAATTTATTACAAAAATAGAAAGTTTATTTACACAATATAATGAAGGAGATTTAGCAAAGTTTATAATAGGTAATTATAAGAAAGTTCTATCTAATGAGTATGAAGGATTATACATAAAGCATGATGTTATAGAATATACAATTGAATATATGTGCAAATACTGTAGTGATAATAAAAAAGCAATTGAATATATTATTAAAAATTATTCTTATATAGTTTATGATCACTTTGACTCCTTCAAAAAAATGTTTGATAATTCAGATGAATTATACTATTATGATTTGCTTTTAACAGCTGAAAAATTAAAAAAAGACTCTTCATTTAGACTTGAAGAAATTAAAAATGTATTATTACATTTAAAGAAGAAAAGTGAATCCAAATATGATGAAAAAGTAAATATGCTTGTTAAAATATATAAAGAAGAAACATTTAATGCATCAATTGATGATATTATGAACAAGCGTTTTAAGTTGAGCGATTTTATAAAGATATTATCTCAATTAAAGCATCCAAGTTGTTGTGAATTTGAAATTGAATTTAAAAAACAAGAAAAAATTATGGATGAATATATGCTTGAAAAAGGACATGAGCAAGTATTTTCTATCGATATAAAACCAATTATTGAAATAATGGAAAAAAAAGAAACTGAATGGTATATAAAATCTCTATCAATGACACATACAAAAAAAGGAAAAAAACTAATTAGCATATTTGAATCTATAATGGAAAAAACGGGGAAAAAAGGAATTGTTGACTGTGTGACTTCAAATATAGAAACAGACGATACTTTCACATACACAACTATAAACACTTTATCTATAGCTTTGTTGCATGGTAAGCACATTTTAAATTATATGATATCTGATAATTCAAGATTGAATGACTTATTAGCATATATTATGATGGGATTAGATAATTATTTCAAAGATGAAAGCATTTATTTTGACAGAGAAAAATTTGAATTAGATATTAATATGATTTTTGATGCAATAAAAGAATTAAATGAAGCCTATAAAGCAAAAAATGACATTAAAACAAAACGCATAATTTATGGTTTAGAAGTACAGTTATGCGGGATAATAGAAAAAACTTTAAGGGTTATTTATAGAGAAATAAATAAAGAACAAGCGTACATACCATTTGATTCAGTATCACTAACATCATTACTTGAACAACCAACATTACAAAAAGAATTAGGTCAAGGAAATTGCCAATGTATACAATACATATTAGGTAAAAGAACTGGTAATATAAGCAAAAATACAAGAAATGACTTCACACACTATAACGATGAAATATATGACAAATTAAATTTAGATACGGTCTTAGAAGCGTTATATATATTATTAGTAATATCTAATACTTTACTATGTAATAAAAAATAGTTCTAAACTAAAATGAAAACTAAATATATATATGATATAATATTTACAGTTGAGATATCATTATTATGATATCTCTTTCTATTGTAGAAAGGATCGTTTTTATATATGTTTGATAAAGAATTAAATAGATTAAAAAAGAAAACTGAATCTGAAATAGATAAAATTATTGAAGCAATTGCGAAATATAATACAATTGATTTTATAGAAAATGTGTCTGCATTAATGTTAATTCCACAAAATCAATCGAAAGCAATTATATTTCAGGCAATGATAAATGCAGCTTTAACTTTACCAATTGAAAAAACTAAATTAGATATTAAAATGAGTATTACAACATTTAAAAAAATAGTTAAAGAGTTTGAAAAATCTTCGGTTAGATCAATGGTAGATCCACCTGAATTTCCATTCATATTACCAGTATTGTATTACAATAATCCATATGTTTTTATGGGAAACAATTCTTTATCACCTATATATTTAAATAATTTGCTAAAAACAATCGAGATCAATAGGAAAAAAATTAATGATGAAACGTATTATAGTTTAAAAAGAATAATAGATGGCTTACTAAATATATCTGATAGAATTAGAAAAGAAATAAATATAGATTTTAAAGAATTAAAATTCTATTCTGTTGAAGATGCTATTTTTATTCCTGATAAAAATACATTAGATAACTATAAAGAAAAACTAGTTATTAGTTCTGATGACATTATTACTATTTTTGGAGATAAAGTAAATAATTATGTTATGGAATTTGGTCTTTTAGATCAGAAAGATATTTTAAACGAAGGTAATCCAGAGTACATTTTTAAACCATTTATAAAACATAAAGACAATTATTTGTTAATCGATGTAACGTGTATACTACCACTGATTTTTAAAACGATAATTAGTGATAGTATTTCAATAGATAGTTTAAGTATTATTGATGAGTATAATAGCATTAATTCTTTTGAACTCAGAAAAAGGTTTTTTATGATTGGGTGTCAAGAATTAGTCCCAGATAATATAGAGATGATTAAATCGAGAGATTACGAAGAAAATATATTTCTGCTTGGTAATGATCGAATTATAATTAGTATTCAGTTATTCGATATTGGAGATGACTTTGATAAAGAGGATAATGATGTTCTTTTTGATCGAGATGATGACTTTATATTTAAAAGGATTACATATATAACTGAATGCATGGTTTCAAAGGGGATTGACGAAAAAAATATATTTATTATTGTTTCACCATATACACTTGGAAGAACTTTTATGTATTCACTAAAGGATTGTGATCCAAATAATATTCTAATATTATCATTATATGAATTATATTCAATTTCTATAAATGAAGAAAACAATAAATATTTTCTTCAGGAGTATATTGATACAAGAAAGCGCTTAAAAGAATATCGTAAAAATTTATTTAGTGAATTAAACATGATAGCATTATTTACACTTAAAGATAATTCTTTTTATTCAAGCGATGATGTAGATGTTAAAGAAGTATATCTTAGTATCATCGGTGAATATAGTAGTGATTATATTTTAAAATCATATTTGCGTGAATCAAAAAAATTATGCAGTTTTTATAAAGAAAACACTTTAATTGAAGTGATAAAAATAGAGAATTCTATATATTTTGCACCACAATTATTTTTTGAAAAAATATTAAATAAAGTTGTTATAGATAAAGAATCTACAATTTGGATTATAAACGATGGAACCACAATTGAGGAATACAATTTATTTCAATGGATATCTGATTTGATATCATATTGGTTATCAGAATTAATGCCATTTCAGAATGATAATTACAATATTACTATTAAATTAATAATTGATGAAAAATTAAAAGATGGAATCAGACAAATGGACATTAATGATGATATATCTTCAATAATGGAATATGAAATAGATCATAATATGATAAAAATATATGTTACTGAAAAATTTTGCAATTATTTTAATTCTGATAGCAATGATAAAGAAAAAAGATTTATTAAGTATCTAATTGAAATAATGAAAGATAATTATTATACAGAATATGAAGAAACAAAATTTGAGCAAATATTTCATAATCCATATAGAAAAAAAACAATAAGTATTGATTCGATTTATGGGGCATATATGATTCCATCAAATAATAAAGAGCAACATCAAGTATCAAAAGCATATGAGAATATAATTTTAGATGATATTGGATTATATTTAAAAAATATTAAAAACTATAATTATGGTGTTATAGATGATGATAAAGTATTGGTTTATGTTGTTGATTATTTATATGAAAGATTGTTTAATGATCTAAAAGAATACTCTAAACAAGATTTATTATGTTATCTATATGAGGTTTATGAGAATAATTTAGGGAACATGCTTATTAGACAAAATAATTATGCATATGATGTTACATGCTATCCAGATCGCAAAAAAGAAATTGAAAATAATATTAATGAAATGACTAAACTATCAGTCGCTTTAAGATTTTTAATTGAATTGATTAGTTCTTTTAAAGAATGTGGCATTAAAAAAGTATCTTTTTATGATATAAATAAAGATATTGTTATTTCTTCACAGATAATTGAGTGGGCATATGCTGGAGATTTACTACACTATAATATGATTAGTTCTGATATCACATTACTCGAATCAAATAGAATCGGATTTGATAAAACTTCATCGAATAGAATAAATTTATTAATGAAAAAAACAATGATAGCAAAAAATAGTGTAGTAGGTTTAGAAAAGTCAAAGCGCCTTAGAGTTTTTTTGCAAAAAATAGAAGAAAAAAATGATGCTTTCGAAGTAGCCTTTAATGAAGAGTTTGGTTATTCTTACGATGATTATACAGAAGTTACAGTTACTATACTTGAACTTTTTGGAAAAAATTATGACAATTTAATTAAAATAAAAAGTGATGATGTATTAAATAATACTCAAAAAGATATTTCTAAAGAGGTAATAATAAAAATAATGGATTCATTGTCTTTAGAATCTAGAGATAATTTTCTAAAACCGCCATTACCATATGATGCAGAAGAAGTATATCCATGGAGGTTTAATCGAAGACTTTCTTTAACGAGAAAGCCATTAATAAAGTTGGCTGATGAGTATATTATTGGATATAGAACATTGATTAATTCTGTACATTTTTTGTTAGATTTAATAAATGATGGTAGACTTAAATCAAATTCGAAAACAATGAAAGATTATGAATCAATTAGAAATACTATAAAGGGAAAACAGTTTAATGAGCAAGTATATCATTTTATTTTAAGCATAGATTCTTTGATTGTGAAAAAAAATATAAAAAAGATTAATAAAAAATATATTTCCGATGAAAGCAATAATACATTAGGTGATATTGATGTTTTGTATATTTCGACTAAGAAAAAAATAATTGGAGTAGTAGAAACAAAAAACTTTAATATGTCAAAAAATTATTATGAAATTCAAAATGAATATAAAAAAATGTTTGATCAAAGCAATCCAAAATGTTTTTACAATAAGCATAAGAAAAGAGTGAAATGGATTGAAGAACACCTAAGTGATGTTATTGAAGAATATAATTTGCCTAAAGGGAAATGGAAAATAAAAGACATGTTTATTGTTGAAGATTATATAATCAGTAAAAAAGTATTTAATGTTAAAGTAAACATTCATACTTTAAGGGATTTAAATGAAAAAATATTATTGAGATAAAATATAGCAGGTATATTGAAAACAGTATTAGAAGAATTTGCTTTTTCTTGTTTTTCAAAGCACTTCAAAACTAGGTACCAAACAATATTATTTCGTAATAAGATTATATAAAATAAAAGAACCGCCTTCCCCCGCACCTATTGTGATTCTGACTTTTGATTTTCTTTTACTATTTATCAATACTTTTTAAAAAGAAGGACTATAGAAATCCTACCACTTTCGGGCGAAGCCCGCGAATTTTTGACCTTTCGTACTCAAGGTCAAAAAAAGGTGAAGAAAGGTCTATTAAAGTATTGACATCATCTCCAAAAACAATTAAACTGAACTTACAACTTATAGAAGAGGAAGTTATAATACCATTTCTATTACTAGAGAAGGGACTAACTTGATCGAGGTCAACTCTCCAAAACCGTTTTCTAGGTCGAGGAGAATCCTTTTAAATTCAATGTATTAGTAAGATACAGGGGATTAGTTAAATGGTATAATAATGGTCTCCAAAACCTCTGTTGGATGTTCGATTATAGACAAGCAGATAAAATAATTAAAGACTCAAAGAATCATTTCTTTGGGTCTTTTACTTTTCTAATTATAATCTTATCTTTATAGGTTTCTACTTCGACAAAATTATGAAAATTAAATCCGAGTTTTTGTAACCATTTTCCTTTAAGCAAAATATAAGGTTTATTAGTTGAATCTTCATAAACAGATAATTTTCTAATTTTCATGAGAATCACCTGCTTGTCTATCATTTTGCATGTTGGAGATTAGTGAATGTTCGGCGTGTTTAGTTTTAAGATCTTTT
>CAMOWA010000047.1 GCA_946628005.1 uncultured Caryophanales bacterium | reverse complement strand
AAAATAATATTTCTAATTGCAATCTTCATGTTATAAAGAATACAGATCATATATTTACTGATAAATTTAATGAATTAGGTGAAATAATTAAACGTTATTTGTTGTAATTGATTTTTTATAATACTATATGATATTATAATTTTTAATAATATTTAAGGAGGATTTTTATGTATTTATATGAGAGAAATGAAAATAAAGCAGATAAAGTAGATGTATATTCTTTTATACCAGATGAGGAAAGATTAGCTTTTTATAGAAGAAGAATTATTAATAGTAGTGATATTGATAAGATGTTTTGTTGTTTAGAAATAGATAATTCTACTATTATGAAACGTTTTGTTGATGATGATGATTTGGATGTTCGATTTTTAGAAAAAGAGGAAGAAGATGGTATTGTTTCATTGATTCAAGATAGACCTACAAAGTATGAGCAATTGGAATTATTAGATAATTATGTTAAAGGAAAGTATTCAGATATTTCTCCTACTATAACTTTTATACCAGAGGATTCTTTTGATTGTTTTATAAAAGCGTATTTATCTCCTTGGCCTTTAGACTATAAAATTATTCGTAAAGATAATAAAGATTATTATTTTTTAGATAATATTATTCGTTTACCTTTAGAATTATGTAGACTTCAGTTATTATTAAATGGGAAGTTTGATGTAATTAATTATTATAGTAGTATTTCATCTGATATTGATGAACAATTAAACTATTTTTTCATAGAAAAATTATTTTCTGCATCTATTCCAGAATTAGAGAAGAGACTTAATAGAAGTGATTTAAAATCTCAAATAAGAGAAACAGAAAAAATACTTAAGATGGTAAAAAAATAGGAGAATAGTTTTCTCTTTTTTCTTGTTGTTTTAATGAATATTTAATAAACTAATAGTTAGGGAGATAATTATATGAGAGATGTTTTAATAAATAATTTTTTAAGAATTTCTAAAATACCTAGATCTTCTGGTAATGAAGGGAAAATTGCGGATTTTTTTGTTAGGGTTGCTGAGAGTAATAATCTTTATTATTTTAGAGATAAAAATAATAATTTAGTTATTAAGAAAAAAGGAAACCTTGATGGAGTTATTGCTTTACAGGCTCATTTAGATATGGTTACTTTAAAAGATGAGAATAGCAATCATAACTTTTCTTGTGATGGTATTGATGTTTTATTTGATGGAGATAGAGTTTATGCTAAAGATACTACTTTAGGTGCTGATCAAGGTGTAGGACTAGCTATTATGCTTACTATTATGGAAGATAATACTTTAACTCATCCTGATATAGAGTTTTTATTTACAACAGAGGAAGAAACCACTTTTAATGGAGTAGTTAATTTTCCATATCCTGAAGTTAAAAGTAGAAGAATAATTAATTTAGATTATCATAGAGATGATACTGTTATTGTAGGATCAGATGGTGATATTTATAATGAATATTTATATCATGGAACAATAATTAATAATAATTTGCCTAGTTATAAAATAGAATTGATAAACTATCCTAGTGGTAATTCTGGAGTAGAAATAGAATTATCAAAGAATAATGCTATTTATGAATTAGCAAAACTATTAAAAGATAAAAATATATTTATTAGTAGTATTAATGGAGGAGTATTTGAAAATGATATAGCATCTTCTTGTAGTGCTATAATACATACTGATTTCGATATAGAGAGCTTATCTAGTGAAAATATTATTATTGAAAAAGTTAATAATAACACTTCTTTTACATTAGAAGATAGTAAGAATATAATTAATGAAATATTAGAATTAAAAAGTGGATATTTATCTGATAGGAGTTCTGCTAATTTAGGTATGATACATACTAGTAATGATACTGTTAATATCTCTTATTTAATTAGAAGTATTGATTTAGATGAGTTAAATACTATTAATAAAAAAAGTAAGAATTTAGATAATAATTTTATAGTAAATGAAATATATATAGATTCTATTTGGAAGAAAAAATCTTCTTCTATGTTATTAGATAAATTTAAAGAAATATATTATGATTTATATAGTGAATATCCAATAGAAGATATATGTCATGGTGGAACAGAGTGTTCTGTTTTAAATAAAAATATTTGTGATGCTGATATTATTAGTATTGGGGCTAATATGAATCATATTCATACTATAAAAGAAGAAACATTTATTTCTTCTTGGGAAAAAGAATACCAATTATTAGTAAAATTATTAGAAATTTTATAGGGTATAAATTATATCCTTTTTTTAATGACATTTCTTTTTCTTTTTGATAAAATATTTCTATATTATGAATATAATATATGGAGTTGATTTTATATGGAAAATGTTTTAATATTAATGGGAATTTTTAGTATTTGTATTTTTATTTATGGAATATATATTTATATGAGTAAAAATCCTTCTCTTCCTTATACTTATCATGGAAGAAGAGATAAAAAATATTTAAAATATTTAGGTAAGATGACTATGTTATCTTCTTTAATACCTATTGTTTGTACATGTATATTTTGGCTTATTACTAATATTATTATTTCTTGTATTTTGAGTATTCTATTTTGTATTTTATTATTTATTTTTGGTATTAAAATATTTTCATAGATGGAGATGACTTTTTGTGAAGAAGACTACTTTTATTTTTTTATTAATTGTTATTTTATGGGGTATGGTTATTTTTTATGCTAGTAGTAGGACTAGTAGAGAAAGTAATTCTAATAGTAAAAAGATAATTACTTTTGTTTTAACTAAGACTATTTCTTTTACTAATCATGTTCATTTAACAAATATAGATTTAAGTGATAATAATGTTTCTAGAATGGTTCTTATTATTAATAAACCATTAAGAAAAGTAGTTCATTATTTAATATATTTTATTCTTGCGATATTTGTTTATTTATTTTTTTATTCTCTTGGGTGTACTAGATTTAAGCTCCTTATTTTTACTTGTTTATTGTGCTTTTTTTATTCTTTAACGGATGAGGTTCATCAGACTAGGGTAGATGGTAGAACTGGGCAGTTTTTAGATTGTATTATTGATACTAGTGGAGCTATTACTTCTAGTATGATTTTATTTTTAAAAAAGAAATGAAGAGTTGTCAATTTACAAGATAATTCTTTTTCTTTATTTCTTTTTCTTATATTTTTATTATTATTTGATATAATATTATAGAGGTTGGTTTTATGAGAGCATTGTGTGTTGGACATTCTACTTTTGATACTACGTTACCTGTTATGGAGTATCCACAGGAGAATATTAAATATCGTTTAAATCATCATATTGAGTGTGGTGGAGGACCTGCATCTAACGGAGCATATTTACTTGCGAAATGGGGCCTTGATACGACGCTTGCGAGTATTGTTGGAAATGATTATTATGGTGATAGAATTATTGAAGATTTTAGAAATATTGGTGCTAATTGTGATTATATAGAGCAAAGAGATGATCATATGACAACTAGTAGTTATATTATTGCAAATATGAGTAATGGTTCTAGAACTATTTTATCATCTAAAGGGAAACCTATTCGTAAACTTTCTAGAAGAGTAGATGCTTTAGCAGATGTAATATTAATTGATGGAGAACATCCTGAAACTGCTGATGAAGTATTAGAACATAATCCTGATGCAATTAGTGTTATTGATGCGGGAAGATTAAATGAGGATACAAAATATCTTGGTAAGAAAGTTAATTATTTAGTGTGCTCTAAAGATTTTGCTGAAGAGTTTACAGGTATGAAAGTTGATTTGAGAAATTTTAATAGCTTAGTTATGATTCATAATAAATTAGAAGAATATTTTCAAAATCAAGTTATTATTACGCTAGAGGAATACGGCAGTTTTACTAAAATAGATAATCAATATGAACTTATTCCTAGTATTAAAGTAAAAGCTATTGATTCTACTGGCGCAGGGGATATATTTCATGGTGCTTTTACTTATTTTATTGCTAATCATTATTCTTTACGTGAAGCGATTCGTTTAGCATCTATTACAGGAGCTATATCTGTAACTAGAGTTGGTTCTAGAAATTCCATTCCTATGTTATCTGAAGTATTGGATTATGATACCATTATATAGTCAATTACCTAGTATCGATTTACATGGATATGATCGAGATTATGCTCGTATATTAATAAATGAATTTATAGATGATCAATTTAAGTTAAAACAAGAAAATATTATTATTGTTCATGGGAATGGTTCGGGGATTTTAAAAAAGATGACACAAGAAGTATTAAAAAGAAATAAATATGTAAAAGAGTATAAAATAGATAATTTTAATAGTGGTATGACTATTGTTACTTTAAAACGAAGATTATAATCTTCGTTTTTCATGCTATAATAGTTGTATTAGGAAGGTAGGCATTATGAAAGATAGTTTAATTATATGTCCAAATGATATAAAAATTAATATATTAAAAGATTTAGAGCAAGAAAAATCTCTTCATCATTATCATTTTATGAGTAAAGAATCTTTTTTTGAAAAATATTTTTTTTCTTATAAAGTAGATACTCTTTATTATTTAATGAAAAAGTATCATTTTCAAATAGATGTATGTAAAAAGTATTTACAATATCTTTATCTAATAGAAGATGATAAAGTTTATCAAAATACTAAGTTAGTTTTTTTACAGGATTTGAAGAGAGATTTAATGAATAATAAGTTATTAGAGTTTTCTTCTTTAAAGGATTATTCTGATATTAAGGTTCTTTCTTATTATCATTTAGATAAATGGGAGGAGGAAGCTTTATCTTACCATTTATCTTTTTCTAATCAAGTTATTCATACTCCTGTTTATGATTTTTTAACTATGGAAGAGGAAGTTAATTTTCTTTGTATTAAAATACTTGAACTTGTAAGAAGAGGAGTAGATTATTCTAAAATTATTATTTGTAATGTATCCAGTGATTATTATTATACTATTAACCGTTTATTTTCTTATTATCATATTCCAATAGATATTCCTTTTCATAATTCTATTATTGGTATACCTGAAGTAAAAGAATTTTTAAATACTCGTGATTTAGAAGTTATAACAGATTTATTTTTATATGATAAAGTACAATCTATATTAGAAGAGTTATCTTCTCTTCCTAAGGATACTTATTATGATGAGATTTTATATGATAGATTAAAAAATACATGTTATAAGAATATTAAGTATAAAGATAGTGTTAAAATTAAGGATTTATTATCTTCTACTTTTTTAGATGATGAGTATGTTTTTGTTGTAGGATTTAATCAAGATCAGTTACCGGTTATATATAAAGATATTGATTATTTATTAGATTCTGAAAAAGATGAAGTATTATCTTATACTACTACTTATAAAAATCAAAGAGAAAAGAATCTTGTTATTCATGTTTTATCTAGTATTAAGAATTTGACTTTATCATTTAAGAGAAAAACACCATTTCAGTCTTTTTATCCATCTAGTTTAATTGAAGAGTTAGGTTTAGAAGTAATTTCTTTTGATGGTGATAATTATTCTTATAGTAATTTATATAATAAAATTCGTTTATTAGAAAAATTAGATGATTATTATATCTTTGGAGAAGTAAAAGTTGGTTTAGATTTATTATATTCTCATTATCAATTACCTTATCAGACTTATCATAACTCTTATTTGAAAGTTGATAGGGACTTATTCTTTAAAAATATTCAGTCATTATCTTTATCTTATACTTCTTTAAATTCTTATCATTTATGTAGTTTTTCTTATTACTTAAAGTATATTTTAAAGATAGATTCTTATGAGGAAAAGTTTTCTTCTATGATTGGGAATTTATTTCATTTTATTCTTAGTAAGTTTAATTGTGAAGATTTTGATTTTTCTTCTTTATGGGATAGTTTTTTTATGGATAAGGAGATTTGTGCAAGAGATAGTATTTTATTGATACGTATTCGAGAAGAATGTCTAAAGTTTATAGATATTTTAAAAGAAGAGTATTTATTAACTGGATTTAATGATTCTTTAGAAGAACAAGAAATTAAATTAGATTTTGATTTTGATATACCAGTTCATTTTATTGGTTATGTTGATAAGATTATGTTAGACAAAAGGGAGGATAATACTTATTATTCTGTTATTGATTATAAAACAGGGTACGTTGATACTCATTTAGAGCCATTAAAATACGGTTTAAATATGCAACTCCCTATATATATGTTTTTAATTGAAAAGTCTAATGTTTTATCTAATCCTATTTTTTCTGGTGTTTATTATCAGAATATTTTATTTCCTTATTCATCTTTTGATGAGAAAGATGATAAGAAAAGGTATTATTTACAAGGATATAGTACTGATAATATTGATGTATTATCACGTTTTGATTCTAGTTATTTAAATAGTCAAATGATTAAGAGCTTAAAATATAGTGAAGATAAGGGTTTTGGTACTTATAGTAAAATTTTAACAGAAGATGATGTTAAAAACTTTGTTTCATATACTGAAAAAGTGATTAAGGATTCTATTCATTCTATTTTATCTTTAGATTTTTCTATTAATCCTAAAGTATATGATGGAGAAAATATTTCTTGTAAATATTGTAGTTTTCGTGATATTTGTTTTCGAAAAGATAATAATATTCAATATCTTGAAAAAGTTGATGATTTATCTTTTCTAGGAGGTGAGTAGAGTGGCTTGGACAACGGAGCAACAGCAAGCAATTGATATGGAAGGTAAAAATATTATTGTTAGTGCTGGAGCTGGATCTGGGAAAACTGCAGTATTAACAGCTAGGGTACAAAGACTTTTACAATCAGGTGTTCATATTAATGAGCTATTAGTACTTACTTTTACAAATGCTGCGGCTTTTGAAATGAAAGAGAGAATAAGAAAAACTATAAAGAAAACAAAAGGATTAGAAGAAGAGTTAAATTATATTGATGCTTCTTATATAACGACATTTGATTCTTTTTCATTATCTATTGTTAAAAAGTATCATACTTTATTAAATATTACAGATAATATAGGTATTACGGATGAAGCAATTATTAATATAAAAAAAGAAAAACTACTTGATGAGATTTTGGAGGAAATGTATCAGAATCCTTCTTTAGAATTAAAGAAATTTTTACATGATTTTTGTCTAAAAGATGATAAGCCTCTTCGGGAAGCTGTTTTATCTATTTATAAAAAAATAGAGTTAAAGTACGATAAGAAAGATTTTATTAAAAATTATTTTCAGGATTTTAGTCAAGATAAAATTAAGACTTTTTCTCAGGAATATATTTCTATAATTTTAGATAAAATTAAATTACTAAGTTCTATGATTGATTCATTAGATTTATATTTTGATGGAGATTTTGTTGAAAAAGTTCGTTCTAATTTTATGAAGTTGTTGTCATCTAAAAGTTATGATGATGTTATATCAGGACTTGATTATAAGAGTATTACTGTTCCAAGAGGCAGTGAAGAAGAGGGAAAAAAGTTAAAAAAGCAGGTATTTGAACTTGCTTCTTCTATTAAAGAACTTTGTATTTATTCTTCTTTTGATGATATGATTCAGGGAGTTTTTTCTACAAAAGATACTATTTCTATTTTACTTTCTATTATTGAGAAACTAGATTATAGATTGGATGAGTATAAGTTAAAAAATAATATTTTTAATTTTACGGATATTGCGAGACTTGCGATTCAGATTGTAAAGGAACATGCTGAAGTCCAAGAAGAGTTAAAAACTACTTTTCATGAAATATTAGTAGATGAATATCAAGATACATCAGATACTCAAGAAACTTTTATATCTTTAATATCGCATGATAATGTTTATATGGTTGGAGATATTAAACAATCTATTTATCGTTTTCGTAATGCTAATCCATATTTATTTAAATCTAAATATGATTCTTATCGAGATACCGATTTAGGTATAAAAATAGATTTGTTAAAGAACTTTCGTTCTCGATGTGAAGTTCTTGATAATATAAATTTATTATTTGATTATATTATGGATGATGTTATTGGTGGAGCAGATTATCAGGCAAGTCATAGAATGGTATTTGGAAATAAAACTTATATAGAAGAGGGTAAAACCGAACAAAATTATAATATGGAATTAATTACTTATGATAAAGAGTTATTAAAAAAATGTTCTTCTTCTGAAGAAGAGGCTTATATTATTGCTGATGATATAAAGAAAAAAGTAAGTGAAAAGTTTCAAGTATTTGATAAAGATGAGTTAATTCTTCGAGATATTTCTTATAGTGACTTTGTTATTCTTCTTGATAAAAGTAGGGATTTTAATTTATATAAAAAAGTATTTGAGTATTTTCAAATACCCCTTTCTGTATTAAAAGATGAGTCTTTAAAAAGAGAAGATGATATTTTAATTATAAAAAATATATTTCAATTATTAATCTGTATTAAAAATAAGATATATGATCATAATTTTTTACATTCTTTTTTAAGTATTTCTAGAAGTTTCTTAGTTGAGATAAGTGATAATGAAATATATGAGATGATTTCTAATAAAAGTTATTTTCAAAGTGATTTATATAAAAAATGTTTAGATCTTGTTAAAGAAATGGATACTATACCTTTAAGTAGTTTATATTTAAAAGTATTAGATTCTTTTCAATATGAAGAAAAGTTATTAAAAATATCTAATATGAGTCAAAATAGAATTAGAGAAGAGTATATTTATAATTTATGTTTAAATTATGAAAAGATGGGGTATTCTATATACGAATTTAATAATTATTTAGAAGAAATATTAAATGGAGATTATGATTTAAAGTTTAATATTTCTAAAGAAGAGAGTAATAGTGTTAAGATAATGACTATTCATAAGTCTAAGGGATTAGAGTTTCCTATTTGTTATTTTGCTGGTTTTCAGTCTAGATTTAATATGAGTGAATTAAAAGAAAGAATTATATTTGATAATAATTATGGTATTATTGCTCCTAGAGTAGATAATTCTTATCAAGATACTTTTATAAAGACTTTATTAAAGGTTCATACAAGAAGGGAAGAAATATCTGAAAAAATTAGACTATTATATGTTGCTTTTACTCGGGCTAAAGAAAAAGTTATTATAGTTTGCCCTAGTCTTGTTGAAGAAAAAGAAGTTACTTCAGTATTACCTGTATATGAGAGGGAACAGTATAATTCTTTTTTCTCAATTATTAAAAGTATTTATTCTTTATTATTACCTTATCATAAGGAGAGTAGTATTGTTGCAAATAAGGATTATTTAAATGAGATTAAGTCTAAGGATATTATCATTAATAATAATGAAGAGTTAATTGTTTTAGAAAATGATTTTAATTGTATGGAGATTGTAGAAGAGCATTTTTCTAAAAAACATAAGGACTTAGAGTCTTTAGAAAAGATGAATTTTGGTACGATGATTCATGAAGTTTTAGAAAAAATTGATTTTTATAATTATGATTTAGAACAATTTCATTTATCAGATTATATTAATAAAAAAATTAAGTCTTTTTTAGAAAGTGATTTTATAAAAAAATATAAGGATTGTTCTATTTATAAAGAATATGAATTTATTTATGAGGCAGATAATAATCTTCTTCATGGAATAATTGATTTAATGTTTGAAGAAGATAATTCTATTACTATTGTAGATTATAAGTTAAAAAATATTAATGATATAGAATATGATAGACAAGTTCTAGGATATAAAAAATATATAGAAAATAAAACTGGTAAGAAAACATATGCTTATTTATATTCTATATTAGATGAGGTTTTTCGAGAGGTTGTATGATAAGAATTTGTTTTGTGTGTTTAGGAAATATTTGTAGAAGCCCTATGGCCGAAGTAATGATGAAATCTTTTTTAAAAGAAAAAGGGGAAGGGGCTAATTATTATATTACTTCTCGTGGTACTTCTTCTGAAGAAGAAGGAAATGATATATATCCTCCTGCAAAAAAAATACTAGATTTACATGGAATAGAATATGATAAGCATTTTGCTACAAAGATTGTAAAAGAAGATTATAATCAGTTTGATTATTTTGTATGTATGGAGAAAAGTAATATAGATTCTTTATTTAGAATATTTCAAATTAAAGATTATTCAAAGATTATATTATTATTAGATAGAGATATAAGTGATCCGTGGTATACAAGAAATTTTGAGATTACTTACCAAGATATTTCTAAAGGTATTAAATCTCTTTATGAAAAGTTATCGATGTGGTAGCTTTTTTTATTGTTTTTTACTATAATAAAAATGGTGATTATATGAAGCTAAAAGAAATACCTAGTAAAATATTATATCTATATTTTTTTGTTCCTATTGCTATTGGATGTTTTATAAACTATTCTTCTAATGAAGATATTTGGTATATGTTAAAGTATGGAGAAATTATTTTAAATAAGGGTTTTATTCATACAGATATTTTATCCATGCATTCTAATTTACATTTAGTTATTCAACAGGGTTTTACTAACGTGATTTTTTATTTTATTTATTCTAATTTTCACACGTATGGTATATTTTTATTTTTAGAGTTATTTGTTATTTTATACTTGTATTTTTTTTATAAGATTTCATATTTACTGACTAATAATAAATTGTATTCAGTTATTACTAGTATAGTATCTACAATTTTTTTAGAGTTTTTTCTCCATCCTAGAGCACAACTTTTTACTTATTTATTTATTTTAATAACAATTTATATTTTAGAAAGTTTTTATAAAAATAATCAGACTAAGTTAATATACTTTTTACCTTTAGTATCTTTATTACAAATTAATTTACATGGAGCTTTATGGATAAGCTTGTTTATATTTATACTTCCATTTTTAATTCAGTTATTTATTGAAAGAAATAAAAATATAATAAAATTAATAGTTATAATAATTCTTATGTTTTTAGTAGGTTTTTTAAATCCTTATACTTATGAGTTGGTTTTTTTTCCATTTCTTAGTTATTCTTCTTCTTTAAATTCAAATATATCTGAGTTATTACCTACTACTATTATTACTTATAGTGGGAAAATATTTTATTTTTTATTAGCAACTATTATTTTGTTTTATATTTATAATAAAAACAAGAAACTTGAAATTAGACATTTATTATTATTATATGGTACTATTTTTATGACTTTATTAAATAATCGTAATTTTGCATTTTTTATCTTAGGATCTTTTTATCCTATAATGAGTTATACAAAGAAAAGTTATATTAAAGTTAGAAGTGGAGGAAGTGTTTATTTAAATCTAGTTTATGTTTTTCTTATACTTGTTTGCTTATCTTTTTCTATTGAGATGAATTCTTTTCGATTAGTTTCTTCTGTTAAAAAGAGTGGGGATTATTTACTTAAACATTATTCTGATTCTGATATTACTTTGTATTCAGAATTTGATTTTGGATCTTATTTAGAGTATATTGGATATCATCCTTATATAGATACGAGAGCAGAAGTTTTTTTGAAAAAAGCTAATCATAAAGAGGATATATTTTTAGAATTTTCTGATGTATTAAATGGTACAATTGATTTTGATAAATTTATTGATAAGTATCAGTTTACTCATTTTATTACTTATAAAAATTCTTATATTGAAAGATATTTAAGAAAAAGCAGTTCTTTTAAAAAAGTTTTTCTTGATAAAAATATTATTATATATGAATCTATTTTATATCAGCAATAAGCCAACATGTGTTGGCTTATTTATTTTTTTATTAACTTTTCTTTGACTTTTTGAAAAAAATATGTTAGTATAGTACCTACGAAAAGTGGGGGTATAGTCAAATGGAAATAGATGATTTTGAAAATAGGGGTTTTCCTATTCAATCTTTAATAGTTCGATTTATTATTATTGTTCTTATTATTTTTTTTGTTTGTATTATATTCTTTGCTTTTAATGGTTTATTTAAAAAGAATAGTGATATTGATAATAAAACTAGTTATTCTAATAGTAATTATCGAAATAATGTTATTTCTATTAAAGAGGACGCTATAAGATATTTTAATAATAATAAGGATATGGAATTACCTAAGAGAATTAGTTTAAATGAGTTTTTAAAAGAGGATAATGTTAACTCTTTATCTGAATCAAATGAACAATTAATTGATAAGGAAAATTCTTATATTAATTATTCTAAATTAACAGATGGGGTTTTATTAAAAATATATTTAACTGATAGTATTATTAGTGATTCGACTATTGTTCATATTGGGGAGTATTCTTATTGTAATGGATTATATTGTGAAAAGAAAGAGATTGAAACTACTTCAAAGGAGAATCATCAAGAAAGTGGTATAATTCCAATAAAAGGGAAGATAGAAAATGGAATCTATTATAATAATATAGATAATATAAATCAAAATCATGATGCTGAATATATTTGTAAAGTACTTGATGGTAAGTATTATGATAGTCAAGGTAAGATTACAACTAAAGATATTTATGAAGAATCTTGTAATGTAAAAAAATATTATTGTGAAATGTATAATGATGATTATTATAATAAAGATGGAGTTAAAGTCTCTTATGATGAATATCAGAAGTCATGTATGAATGATATTAATAAGGAAGAGACTAATTATTCTTGTCAAGAAGTAGATGGTAAATACTATGATAAAGATGGATACGAAACTACAGAGAGTGAGTTTCTAAGAGTTTGTGGTTCTCTTGATAGTGATGATAAAAAAAATCAGACTAATAAAAAAGATATTGACTATTATGAATATCAGAAGACTTTTACAAGTTCTTATTTATCAAATTGGTCTAGATGGGGAGCTTTTCAAAGAGCTGATTGTAAAATTACTTCTCTTACATGTTCTGGGGAAGATAGTAATTGTTTAAAAGAAATAAAAACATATAAAAGAAAAGAAAAGATTGGTACTTATAAAAAAACTTATCAAGACAAACGAGTTTCTTTACAAAAGAAAAGTTCTGTAAATAAAAGTGTTTGTTCTTCTTATAATTATTTATATATCAATAATGTATTATATCGTACTAATAAGAATGAACATTATGATGTTATTTCTAATATTACAAAAAATACACAAAAAGATTATGGTAATTGGAGATATAAGGGAAGAGAGACTTCTTCGTCTGTAATAAATGATACTTTGTTAAATCATTATGTTTTAGTAAGTGTTTATGATAGTAATTGTAAAGATACATGTATAGAGAAAAATATTTATTATATATATGATCATTATTATTATACAGGTAATCTTTATAAAGTTAATAGTATTCAAAATTGTACTAAAACAAGTCAAACTTTACCAGTTTTTCAAGCTTTATATCAGACCGTTTCTTTTCAAAGAAGGGAACCATTGTATGGAGATGTTTGCTATATAAGTGAAAGATATAGAACTTTAGAAAATGCTCAAAAAATTGAAAAAAAATGGAGTGTTTATAATGATCAATCATTATTAGAAAATGGTTGGGTTTATACAGGTAATCAAAAATAAGGGGGATTATTTATGAATAATATTAAAAAGATAGTTTTATTTAAAAACAAAAAATCTGAAGAAGGGGCCTCTTGGGCAATTATTAGAGATGATGGTTATGAAATTGTTTCTTTAAAGGAAGGAAGAAATATTTGTTTAAGATATGCTGCAATGAATGGTATAACTACTGGAAAAATGGTAGAAGAGAAACTATTTGATAAGGTAATTTTTTATAGTCCAGATTTTGAAAGTTTATTTAGAGATCATATTGTTAATGATTGCTTCAACAATCCTGATGATGAGGATTATCCGTCAATAGTAGATGAAGAAAAACCAAATCAATTTGTTATGGTTGAAAAACCTTATACCCCAGTTGAAATAAGTGATGGGGTAAATTCAAGTGATTCCTTAGAAACATCTGATAGTCAATTATTTTCAAAAGCAAAAGATGATTTAAATAATATGCCAGTAGTAGATGATGATGGAATTATTGAAAGTGAAGAAATTGGAGAAGAGCCAACAGGTAAAGGTGAAGAAGCAGGAGAAGAGCCAATAGTTAAAGGTGAAGAAGCAGGAGAAGAACCAACAGGTAAAGTTGAAAAGCTAGGAGAAGAACCAACAGGTAAAGGTGAAGAAGCAGGAGAAGAGTCAACAGGTAAAGGTGAAAAGCCAGGAGAAGAGCCAACAGTTAAAGGTGAAGAAGCGGGAGAAGAGCCAATAGGTAAAGGTGAAAAGCCAGGAGAAGAACCAACAGGTAAAGGTGAAAAGCCAGGAGAAGAGCCAATAGGTAAAGGTGAAAAGCCAGGAGAAGAACCAACAGGTAAAGGTGAAGAAGCAGGAGAAGAGCCAACAGGTAAAGGTGAGAAGCCAGGAGAAAAACCAACAGGTAAAGGTGAAAAGCCAGGAGAAGAGCCAACAGGTAAAGGTGAAGAAGCAGGAGAAGAGCCAACAGGTAAAGGTGAAAAGCCAGGAGAAGAACCAACAGGTAAAGGTGAAAAGCCAGGAGAAGAACCAACAGTTAAAGTTGAAGAAGCAGAAGAATCGATTGATGAAGGAGATATTGGAATAATTGATAGAATTAAAAATTTTGGAAATGGTGTGC
>CAMOWA010000046.1 GCA_946628005.1 uncultured Caryophanales bacterium | reverse complement strand
AAAGAAAAAAATTTGATGCTAGAACAAAAAATAATTAATAAATAATCCTTTTATAGTATATCCTATAAAAGGATTTAAATTTATATTAAAAAGTCTTTTATATTTTTAGTGTACTAATATTGAATAATAAGATAAATAAAAGGAAAAAAAATGATTGATAAATTTAATAAATATCGTAAAATAAATGGTTATATAGATATAAATACTATTCCAAAAGAAATAATTACTAAAAGAGTATATGGAAGTAGAAAAAATAAATTTTGGTTTGACTATGAAGGAAATGAATAATTATTTAAACCCAATATGAATCAAGAAGAGGATATGAGAAATCATAAATGAAGAGCTTGCTAAAATATTAGGAATTAATAATGCTGAATATGATTTAGGAATTCACAATGATATATACACTTACATTGAAGCTTTGAAAAAATCAGGTGAAAGTAGCGAAAATATTCATAATATAACCGAAGAACTTTTAAAAAGACACATTCTAGATATTTTATCTGCACAACGAGATAGAAATAAAGAAAAGACGATAATTTAATCGTTTTTTCTTTTTTTTCTAAAGAAAAATAAAAAAGTAGTTGATAATTAAAGGGATTTTGTTATAATGTTATTAGGATAGAGGTGGCTGTAATGATCCGAAGTATCAAGAAAAAACAAAGTAAATCAAAAGAAGAGATTGAAGAACTACAAAGAACACAAGTTTTAAATTTAAAAGATGTAGAAGAAACAGTTAAATATGAAAAATCAATAAGTAAAAAGCCTGCAATGATTATTGCGATTATAGGAGCTATTTTTCTAACATTAGGATCAACTTTACAGATAGCTAAAACAATGAAGAAAAGTGTAGAACCAAAAGTTGAAAAAAGAGAAATAAGTAAAGAAAAAGAAATACAAACAGTTGCCCCAGTAATATTAGAATGTCAAAATATTCAAATAAATAATCCCGAAGGAACCAAAGCAACATTTACCATTGATTATACTTTTAATAATTATAAATTAACAAGTTTTACTAAAAAATATGTATTAGAAGTTATAGAAGGAAATCAAATAGGTCCACAAACTATACAACAATATATAGTTGGATATCGTGATTTTATGAATCCTGTTAATGGATATACAATATCAGTTACACCTAATGAAACTCAAACTATATTAACTGCCTTGGTTTCTGCAGACTTAGAAAAAATTGATATGACAACATTTCCAGAAATGCAAAAAAATCATATATCTACAAGTATAGATTATCAAAAAGATACGGCATTTTTAACAATTCAAAGTGATATGTCCTCAAAAGGATTTACTTGTGAACAAAAATAAAAAGTTGCTTAATAATTAAGCAGCTTTTTCCATCTTTCTACTTGCTCTAATTTCTTTTACAGAACGTCTAACTTTATTTCCATTTTCATCACGAACAACTTGTAAATTTAAGTTTTGTAAAGTTTTAGTTGCTCTTAAAGAATGAGAACGTTTATTTTTAACATTACCTTTTCTAGTAGATACATTTTTTGCCATACTATCCCTCCTTTTGCGCTTCTCACTTGCTTACTAACTTTATCATAAAATACATGTAAAGTCAATGAAAATACCGAAAAATAAACAATATCTCCATAAAACAAAAATGTATGATACAATACTTATAAGGAGGTATATTCTATGTATATTCCATTATATAATAAAAGTAACTACTCATTATTATCTAGTCTTTTAAAAATAGATGATATAATAAAATATGCAACGACTAATCATATATCCTCAGTAGCCATTACTGATTTTAATATGTTTGGGACAATGGAATTTATCAAAAAATGTGAAAAAGTAGATATAAAGCCAATTATAGGATTAGAAGTAAAAATAGATAATAATATAATTGTATTATTTGCTAAAAATTATATAGGATATTGCTCTTTAATAAAATTAGCAACAATTCAAAGTGAAAGAAAAGTATTAAAAGAAGATTTAATAACTAATAGAAAGGAATTAATAGCAGTTATACCTTTTGAATATAAAGAAATTTATCAAGATATGGGAACAATTTTTCTAGATATTTATCTAGGATTTCAAAATAATCAAGAAGAAAAAGAATCCCTTATAATTACAAATAATTGTGTATTCTTTAGAGAAAGTCTTTACTATAAAAAAGAAGATGAAGAATTTCTTTCTTATTTATATAGAATTCGTGATGGAAAAACTATTTTAGATAAAATGGATTATCACACAGCTTTTCATGAGTTAGAGATAGATGATATTTCATTTCTAAGTGATGAAAAAGGTCTTAAAAATACAAAAATTATTGCGGATAATTGTAATATCATTTTTCCAAAATATGAAAATTTATTGCCAATATATGAATGTGATAATCCTGATAAATATTTATTTGATTTATCAAGAGCTGGATTAAAAAAAAGGCTACAAAAAGAAATCCCAAATAATTATAAAGAAAGATTGCTAAAAGAACTAAATACTATTGTAAAGATGGGGTTTTCTAATTACTTTTTAATTGTATATGATTATATAAAATATGCCAAAAAAAATAAAATATTAGTAGGTCCAGGAAGAGGAAGCGCAGCTGGAAGCCTAGTAGCTTATTCCTTAGGAATAACAGAAATAGATCCATTAAAATATGATTTATTATTTGAAAGGTTTCTAAACCCTGAAAGAAAAACGATGCCTGATATAGATACTGATTTTCCTGATGATAAAAGAGATCAAGTAGTAAATTATGTAAAAGAAAAGTATGGTGAAAAAAGAGTTAGTGGAATAATTACTTTTGGAACATTATCAGCTAAACAAGTAATAAGAGATACATCAAGAGTTTTAAATATTCCACTCTATAAAGTGGATTCTCTATGTAAATTTATTCCAAATATGTCAAAAGATAAACTTGAAGATATATACAAGAATAATGAAACTTTTCGTATTAGAATAGATAGTGATACAACACTTAGTAATATGTTTAAAATAGCAAAAAAACTAGAAGGATTTCCAAGACATACATCATCACATGCAGCAGGAATTGTAATGAGTAGAATTGATTTAGATGAAGTTATTCCTTTAGTTAAATCAGATGATATGTACTTAACAGGTTATTCTATGGAATATTTAGAAGAATTAGGATTGTTAAAAATGGATTTCTTAGTAATCAAAAACTTAAGTTTAATATCTAATATACTAAATGATATAGAAAAAGTTTATAATAAAGAAATAGATTTTAATAAAATACCTTTAGATGATGAAGAGACTATGAAATGTTTTGAAACAGCATCTACCTGTGGTATATTTCAATTTGAATCTTCTGGAATGAGGAACTTTTTAAGAAGACTAAAACCAAATACCTTTGAAGATATCATCGCAGCAATCGCCTTATTTCGTCCTGGAGCAGCTTTAAATATAGATTCCTATATTAAAAGAAAGCACAAAGAAGAAAAAATAATCTATCTAGATTCATCATTAGAAGAAATAACAAAAAATACATATGGTTTTTTAATTTATCAAGAACAAATCATGCAAGTGGCCTCCCTTTATGCAGGGTACTCTCTAGGAGAAGCTGATATACTAAGAAGAGCAATGAGTAAGAAGAAAGTAGAATTATTAAAAAGTGAAGAAGACAAGTTTATCAAAAAAAGTATGCAAAGAAATCATCCGATGGAACAAGCAAGAAATATATTTCATTTAATTTTAAATTTTGCTGGATATGGTTTTAATAAATCCCATTCTGTTGTATATTCTGTAATAGCTTTTAAAATGGCTTATTTAAAGACCCATTATAAAGATATATTTTTTACAAATTTATTATCAAATGTAATAGGAAGTGAAACAAAAACAAATGAATATATATTAGAAGCTAAAGCAGAAAAACTAATAATTGAAAAACCAACTATTAACAATAGTGATACTAAATATACCTTAAAAGATGGAAAAATAATATATCCAATTTCAAATATTAAAGGAATAGGAACAGTAGTATCAAATCAAATAAATGAAGCAAGAAAAGACACTCCATTTCAAGATATATATGATTGTTTTAGTAGACTTTATATTGCAGGAATAGGTAAAAAAACATTAGAATCATTGATTTTAGCAAATGTTTTAGGAGAATTTCATTATAATCGAGCAACTTTAATATATAATTTAGATAGCTTATTTAATTATGCCGAGCTTACAAAAGATATTGATCCATCATTAGTAATGAAGCCAGATATTGAATATAAAAAAGAATATGAAGTATCTTACTTATTAGAAAAAGAAAAAGAATTATTTGGATTTTATCTAACAGCTCACCCAACTGTAATGTATCAAAAAGATAATCCTAATTGCATAAAACTAAATCAAATAGAAAACTATTTTAATCAAACAATAGATGTATTAATATTAATAGAAAAAATAAAAATAATTGATACAAAAAAGGGAGACAAAATGGCCTTTATATCTGGAAGTGATGAAACAAAAACAATGGAATTTACTATGTTTCCAAAAATGTTTAGGCAATTTCCAAATATTAAAAAAAATGATTTAGTAAAAATAAGAGGACACGTTGAAAAAAGAATAGATCAATATCAAATAATAATAGAAAAAATTAAATATTTAAAAGGAGAGGAAGATGAACAATAAAAAAGTAAAGATAGTTAACACTAATCAAGATAATAAAGATGGAGCGTTAATCTGCCCATCCTGTAGTTCAAGTGATGTAACATATGACATAAAAAAGAAAGTATTAAAATGCAATTATTGCTCATTTACTTTTGATGAAAAGCCAAATTCAGAATTAATAAAATCAATAGAACAAGAAAACGGAGAAATTAGAGGAAGCGGAACAATTAATATTAAAAAAAATCCGAAAAAAGTATCACTAATTTGCAGTGGCTGTGGTTCAAAAGTTATTATAAATACCGAAGAAACTCTAAATCAAAGATGTCATTGGTGTCATAGTATTTTATCAGTAAATAAGCAAAGAGAAGATGGCATCATACCAGATGAAATCTTACCATTTTCCATAGAAAAAGAAGAAGCAATAAGAAAAATAGAAAAATTTATCCAAAAAAAGAAGATATTTGGTAATAATAAATTTTACAAAGAGTATAATAAAGAAAAAATAATAGGAGTTTATCTTCCATACGTATTATATGATGCATCAGGACATGCTAAATTAAAAGGAGAAGGGGAAAAATTTTTTTATCCTTTTAGAAGAATTCTTCAGACAATTTTTTCTAAAAACGAAAATATATATAAAGACTCAAAAGTATATGATGCAAAAGTATATAAAATAAGTAGAGATTTTGATTTTACATTAAATCAGCTTTCAACAGAGTCAAATAAAGAATATCAAAATAACAACATTATAAATAGCATTATGCCTTTTGATACAGAAAACTGTGTTCAATATAATTCTAATTATTTATATGGATACCGATATGTTATTAGAAACATAAATATTGAAGAACTAAAAAAGAAAGCTGCTAAACAAGTAAGAGGAATTATTCGGTACTCCATGCATCCATATATAAAAAAATATAATAGAGGAGTACACTGGAAAGAAGAAAACATAAAAATTAATTCAGAAAGATGGACTACCGTATATTTACCAGTATGGTTATATTCTTACAAAGAGAAAGATGAAATAGATTATATTATAGTAAACGGCAGAACAGGAGAAATAAATGGAAAAGTTCCGTTAAACAAGTTAGTAAATGATTTATCAGCTATCGTTCTTTACTCTTTTGAAATAGTTTTAATTATAATTATAATAATATTTTGGATTAATAATCCATATAATAAAATATTTGTAGTAGCAACTGTCCTAATAGGAATAATTATGGTATTAACTTTATTTTTTCCAAGAATATTAAAACTGATTTATCATAGAACAAAATCTAGACATTTTTACGAAAAAGAAACAAAACATTCCATAAAAAATATAATACAAGAAGATCTATATATGAAAAAAAGATATAATCTTAAAAACAGAAAAATAGAAGGGTGCAATGATAGTAAATTATTAGATTAAATACTTATAAAAATAAAGCCAACTTATTTATAAAGAATAATTGATTCAAAGAAAAAATCATAGTTGTCATAAACAACCAATTCTATTTTATTAAAAGAGATATAAAGCATTTATAAATAATAATTAACATAATAATTTAAACTCTTATATTACTAGAAAGAGAATTTTTATGATGATAATAAAAGAGGTGACATAATCAAAATGAACAATAAAAAAACAATTCATTATATATCTATTTGTCTATTAATTATTGATCAGTTAATAAAAATATTTATTCAAAAAAATATAAGACTTTATCAAGAAATAGAAATAATTCCTAAGTTTTTCTCATTATATTATGTGAAAAATACTGGAGCAGCCTTCTCCATACTACAAGATAATTCAAGTATAATCTTATTAATCAGTTTTTTATCAATTATTATTTTAAATTATTATATAATGAAAGAAAAAAATATTACTAAAATATCAAGAATATCATTTGGACTATTATTAGGAGGTATATATGGTAACTTATTAGATAGAATAATTCATAGAAGTGTAATTGACTATTTATCATTTTATATTTTTAATTATAATTTTCCAGTCTTTAATTTAGCAGATATATGTATAACAGTAGGGGTTGGACTATTAATTTTAGAAATCATTTTAAAAAAAGAGGTAAAAAGAAATGAAAAATAATTTAGAAATATTTACTAATTATTATCAAAAGAAGAAAAAAATAATAAATAAAAAAATAAATAATTTTAACAATAAACTATTAGAAGAAAACAATTCATTAATAAAAGAAAATCTTAACTATTTTACAGAATTAAATACAAATGGTAAAAATATAAGAGGATTATTAGTACTTCTAGGATATGAATTATTAAAAAATGATAGTGATTATGCAATTGACCTAGCTTTAGCCTATGAAGTTTTTCAAACAGCAATATTAGTACATGATGATATTATTGATCAAGATGATATAAGAAGAGGAAAATATACTATTACTTATCAAAATAAAAGAAAATACTCATCACTAGAAAATAGTAATCGTAATCATCTTTCTAATTCTATTGCTTTATGTATAGGGGACTACGGACTATATTTAGCAAATAAAATAATTTCAGATTCTTATCAAGAAGATAATAACTTAGGAAAGATATTAAGTTGTTTTAATCAAATAGTTTTAGATACTATTAAAGGAGAAATATTAGAAGTAACCCTTCCATATGAAAATCAAACAGATGAAGATTTAGAAAATAATATTTATAATATTTACTTATTAAAAACAGCAATTTACACAATTTCAGGACCATTATCATTAGGTTTATTACTTGCTGGAGCAGAAAAAGGAAAAATAGAAGAGATAAGGATATTTGGAGAAAAAATAGGAATAGCATTTCAAATACAAGATGATATTTTAGGTATATTTTCAAATGAAGTAGAAAAGAATCTAGCAACAGATATAAAAGAAAATAAGAAGACACTATTATATCAAGAAGTTATGAAAACAAAATATAAAGAAGAATTTTTAAACTATTGTGGAAAAAAAGATTTTAATGAAAAAGACATAGAAAACATAAAAGAAATTCTTATCAAAAGTAAAGCAAAAGAAAACTGTGAGAAAAAAATGAATGAATTATATGAAGAAGGAGAAAAAATCCTAGAAAATATATCTTGGATTTCAATTGATAATAAAAGATTATTATTAGGATTTATTGAAATGCTTAAACAAAGGAAAAAATAATTATTATAAGAATTACAGAATAGTATAATAATTCTTCTTTTTTTTTAGAATAAATGTTATAATAAAAACAACTAGGATGTGAAAAAATGGACTTAAACGAATATTTTGATAAAAAAGTAGAAGAAAATTTCAATATCAAATCAAAAAGAATTAGTATGCTCAAAAATTACGGAGAAAACTTTCAAGAGAATGAGTACATTACAAATCCCGCAATTGGTAGAGATGAACAGATTAAGCAATTAATTCTAATTCTATTAACTCCTGATAAATCAGCAGTATTGATAGGAAAACCTGGTGTTGGTAAAACTGCTACTGTAGAAGGATTAGCTTATCGAATTCAAAAAGGAATGGTACCGGACATTTTAAAAGATTATCAAGTTATTAAACTAAATACTGCTGCATTACTAGGAACAGATCCAGTAACAGGAGAGTCAAAAGTACAAACATTAATTGATGAATTAAAAGATAAAACAAAACTAATACTATTTATAGATGAAATTCATACTTTAATGGGAACAAAAGGAGAAGCCCTAGACTTTGCTAATATGTTTAAACCAGCATTAGATAGAGGAGATATCAAAGTTATAGGAGCAACTACTACAGAAGAATATGAAAGATATATACTAAGAGATAAAGCTTTTGTAAGAAGATTTCAAAAAGTTGAGATTTTTGAACCAACAAGAGAAGAAAATATTGAGATACTTGTTGGTACCCTTCCAAAGATAGAAAAAAGAACAGGGGCAAAAATGAAGTATAGCCCATTTATTCAAAAAAAATTGATGGAGTTTATTACCGATATAACTAGTGAATATAAAAGAATTTATGAGATTGGTTCAAGATATCCTGATGTTTCTTTAACAATTGTACAACAAGCATTTTCAAATGCACTATTTGATAATAGATGGGAAGTTAACGTAATAGATATAAAAAAAGCTATAATGAATAGTAAAAATATATATCCAGACGTTATAAAAAAATCTATGCCAGAATTTGATAAAATATTTGAAAAACAACTTCAAGAAGAGGAACAAGAAAAATATGGGAAAATAGAACATCTATCAGAAAAATAAAATAATAAAGGGTGATATTATATGAGATGCAAAAAATGTGGAAAAAGAATAAAAAATAAGGATTATTTTTGTACAGAGTGTGGTTATTATAATGGTGATTTTAATGAAGATAATTTTGATACAGAAAATAATAGCTTATTAGAAGAAAACTCTTCTGATAGTTTTAAAGAACTAAATGCAAGTGGAGAAAAAGAAGACCAATTTTATTATGAAAATGAAGCTCTTCTTGAAGCATTTATAGGAGAAGATTATAAAATAATAAAAAAATGGCCATTCAATATATGGGCTTTCCTATTTAACTGGTTATATTTTCTTTATAGAAAGTTATATATAACGGGTATTATTGGATTAGGCTTTACATTTTTTATGATTTTAATTATTAAGACTAATTTATTGATATACTTATTAGTATCTATGGTAATAATAGGTTTTGCATTTAATTATTATTATATCTTTATTTCCAAAAGAAAAGTAGAAAAAATAATTAGTGAAATGGAAGGAACTGATAAATTTACTCTTGCTAATATTTGTAAAGAAAGAGGTGGAGTTAACGTTCCTATTGCTTTAGTAATTTATGGTATATTTTTATGTTTAGTATTATTAAGTTTTATAACAATAAAAGTAAATAAAAACAATAATACAAAATATTGGGAAGAAAATAGTGAAAATAAAGCTAATTGTCAAGCATATTTAAAAATAGCATACAATGATTCTAGAAATCGAGATATAGGAGATGTTAAAGAAGGAATATGTAAGGTAACTAATCTAGGTAATAAACAATACGAAATAATTTTAAAAACAAGTCTAAATAATATAGCACTTTATGCTTCTTATAAAACGGATAATGGTAATTTTATCTATGTAACAGATACAAAAAAATTATTAACTCTTCAACAAGCAAAAGAGCAAGGAACCTTGTTACCAGAAGAAAACCTAGAACTTCAAAAACTAAAATCCATTGAAATAAATTATAAAAACATTAAAACAAAATCAAAAAAAGAAGAAGAAGAAATAAAGCAAAAGAAAAATACAAAAGAAAAAACAAGTTATTTATTTACAAAAGAAGAAATTATTCGATAGAGCCATTGTAATATTTCTTCTTTTTTTTGTATAATATTAACAAAAGTAATAAAAGAGAGGATGTATATTGCTTTAGCGCCTGGACTATAATAGTTGACGAGGACAGTAGAAATCGAAAAATTCGGCGGATACTACTGCGGATTAAGTGGTTCGTAAAATATATTACAAAAAATAAAAACAATATTATAACAAAGGATATATTAACACTAGATAAGGAGAAAATATGTGTGGAATTATTGGATATTTAGGAAAAAGAAGTCCAAAAGATATATTAATTGATGGATTAAAAAAATTAGAGTATAGAGGGTATGATTCAGCTGGAATAGCTTTGAAAAATGGAGAAGAAATTCAAATTATAAAGAGTGTTGGAAAAATTAAATATTTAGAAGAAAAAATAGAAAAAGAAAAACTAATAGATAGTCATATCGGAATTGCTCATACCAGATGGGCAACACATGGAGAACCTAATTTAGAAAATGCCCATCCACATAAAGTAGGAAAAATAACATTAGTTCACAATGGTATTATTGAAAATGCTTCTATATTAAAAGAAAAATTAGAAAAAGAAGGAATTAAATTTAATAGTTCAACAGACACGGAAGTAATAGCTGCTTTGATTAACTATTATTATAATAATTCAATAGAAGAAGCAATAAATAAATCAATAAAAGAATTAAAAGGTAGTTATGCTTTAGCAATATTATCTGATGAAGAAGACAGTTTGTACGCTGTAAGATGTGAATCTCCTTTAATACTTGGAATAGGGGAAAAAGAGTATTATGTAACAAGTGATATAGGAGCAATAATAAATCAAACGAGGAAATATGTCTTATTAGGAGAAAATGAAATTGTAAAAATAACAAAAGATGGATATGAAATAAAAAAAGATGGAAAAAAAATAGAAAGAAAAGTAGAAGAAAGCTCTTTAAAAGAAGAGGAAAGTGAGTTATTAGGATATGAACATTATATGATAAAAGAAATAATGGAAGAACCTATCCTAGTAGAAAATATAATAAAAAAATATAAAGATAATTTAGATAAGTTACCGGATATAAGCAAATATAAACACATTCATATTGTAGGATGTGGTTCAGCATACTACGCTGCAGAAGTAGGAAAATATTTATTCGAGGATGATGGCATAAAAGTTGAAGTAGAAGTAGCTAGTGAATATAGATATAGAAATATTATTTATGAAGAAAATACTTTAGTGATTTTAATTTCACAATCTGGAGAAACTGCTGATACTATAGCTGCAATGAGAAAAGCAAATAAAAATAAGATAGATACTTTAGCAATAGTAAATGTAGAAACATCAACAATTGCTAGAGAATGTACTTATAAGTTATTAATAGAAGCTGGAAGAGAAGTAGCAGTAGCAACAACAAAAGCATATATTTTACAAGTATTATTTTTGTCTTTATTATCATATAAAATACATCAAGATGATAATTATATGAAAGATTTACTATCTCTTCCACAACAATTAAAGGTATTATTAGATAAAAGTGGTTTTTATAAAAAACTTGCTGATGCAATATATAAAAATGAAGATGTTTATTTTATTGGTAGGAGAATAGATTTTGCTATCAGTGAAGAAGGAAGTTTAAAACTAAAAGAAGTATCTTATATACATAGTGACTCCTATCAAGCTGGAGAACTAAAACATGGAACAATTTCTCTAATAAAAGATGGAACAATAGTATTTGCCATTGTAACAGATGAAATAACAAAAGATAAAACGATATCTAATTTAGAAGAAGTTATATCTAGAGGAGCAATTCCAATTTATGTTGGAACAGATGATTGCAATTATGAAAATAAAATAATTGTTCCAAAAATTCATAAAAAACTTCAACCCATCCTTGTAGTACCAACCCTTCAGATGATAGCATACTATGTTGCATATAAACGTGGACTTGAAATCGATAAACCAAGAAATTTAGCAAAATCTGTAACAGTAGAATAAAAATGTCTTGAACAAAAATAAATATTCTTCATACGATATCATGAAAGGAGAATATTTATGTATTCATATGGATATCCAGTATACCCAAGTTATCAAAATAATAATGATGGCATGGGAAGTTGGTGGGCAATTTTTATTATTATATTAATTATATTTTTCTTATTTTGGGGTTTTGGTACAAACAACAATAACAATAATAATTGTAGATAAAAGACAAAAGTCTTTTTTCTTTTTAGAAAATTTGATAAAATAAAAATAGGAGGAGTGATATGCGTAAGATAAAAATTCATGGAATATATAAACATTTCAAAGGTGACTTATATTTGGTCGAAGATGTAGGAAAGTATTCAGAATCAGGAGAAGATTGTGTCATATATAGACATCTATTTGGAAAATGCGAATTATGGATTAGACCACTAAAAATGTTTTTATCAGAAGTAGATCATGAAAAATATCCAAATATAAATCAAAAATATCGTTTTGAATTACAAAAAATAAAAAGTATAGGAGAAAATAAATAATATGAAAAAAAAGATTATAATACCAATTATTTTAATACTAATAGTGATTAGTTTACTAATCATATCATTAGTAAATAGTTTTTCAACAAAGATAGATAAAAAAAACTATCTTACTGATTACATAAAAGTAGAAGGAAAAGATGAAAGTGTTTACGTAGAAGAAAATTATATATTTACATCATTAAATGAATTAGAAACAATTTTTAATCAAAATTATTTAACTGAAGATGATTTTAATAACAGCAATTATGCTCTTCTTCAAATTAGATATGATCCATGTTCTGAAAAAAATATAAAGTTGTTAGGGTATACACTAAAAGGCAATGTACTAACAGCGCACATAGAATATGATCAAGTATGTGGAGGATGTGCTCCGGAAGAGTTAGATTATTTGGTTAAAATACCTAAAAAACAAACAAGTATCGAAATTAAATATGAAAATAAAGTAAATAAAAAGGAACACTGTGATCCTGATGTTGCATATAAACCAATGATTTATTTATATCCAAAAGAAGATACAAATATAAAAGTATCATTAAAAAATAAAAATCTTTTAACAACTACTTATCCAAAATATAATGACGGATGGGAAGTACTAGCAAAACCTGATGGAACATTAATAGATAAAAATAATAAAGAATATTATGGATTATATTGGGAAGGAAAGAATCATAAAACAGAAACGAAAGAGGAAGGATTCGTTGTAAAAGGAGAAGACACAATAGAATTTCTAGAAGAAAAATTATCTATATTAGGATTAAATCAAAAAGAAGCAAATGAATTTATTGTATATTGGTTACCAAAACTAGAAAAAAATTTGTACAATTATATTTACTTTGAAAAACAAGATGAAATAGATAATTATATGCCTTTAAGTATTGAACCAAAACCAGATAAAATAATTAGAATATTAATGGACTATAAACCACTAAAAGAAAAAATACTTGTAAAAGAAGAACTACTAGAAAAACAAGAAAGAGAAGGATTTACAGTAATAGAGTGGGGAGGAAGTATAATAAAATAGACTGCTTAATATAAACAGTCTATTTTTTATTTTGAGTGACCTTTAGTCTCTTTTAAACTATTTAATACTTCTTCTAATTGTTTTTTAAAATCACTGGCAGGAAGACCTAGATTTATTATATCATCATTATTTTTATTATATATATTTTTTATTTTGTTATCATACAATATATCTGCACTAAATGTATTATTATCAGAAAGATAATCCACAAAAAAGTAAAGTTTTTCTAATTGTTCATCAGTACTATTTTTGTTTAGTGCACATATAATTTCCCCATTTGGAATAACCTGAATATTAACAATATTTATTTCATCTGAAGCTAATCCATGTGCATATTCCATTGGATGATTACAATTAGCAAGAGCAGTAATGTTCATCATTTCTACACATTGTTCAAAAATATCATTATGACCAATTTTATCATCTTGATCTAATATTTCTTTATCAATTTTTCCATAAAGAAAACTACCATCTTCTAAAATAAAAATTACACCAATGGTTCTGAAATCAATATTTGTATCATTCCATTTAGTAGTAACTATTTTTCTACCAGCTCTCTCATTAATTCCCATAAAAAACCTCCAAAGTAAATCTTACAATTTTTATCATACTCAAAGATTATAAAAAATTCAATAAAGATTAAACAAATTATTAAAAAAAAGGAACTTTTAATAAAGTCCCTTTTAACTATAGATTATTCAAAGAACTTATCCATTGTTACGCCTAATACAACGGATATTTTATAAAGAGTATCAATTGAACATCCTATATCGCCTTTCTTATATTCTATTCTTCTGATAAAATCATATGATTTGCCCACATCAGCTGCTAATTGTTCTTGTGTTATACCAGCAAGATTTCTATATTTTTTAATATTATTAGAAACATTAACCATAATATTATCATTAAAATAGAATTTTCTTTCAAAAGTGGCCATGTACTTCACCTCATTTCACATTTTCATATAAATGAGATGTTTTTTCCGCGAACTGAGAAGTCCTGTTCTTTTAGAATTATTTTTGATATATTAAATTTAAATAGAGAGGTGATAATAAATTTGAAAACAATAAAATTAAAATGTGATAATTGTGGAGGAGAGCTTGAAGTAAATAGTGAACAAGATAAAATATTTTGTCAGTATTGTGGAGCGAAAATATTTATTAGTGATGATGCATCCGAATTAAGAAGAGTAGAGGATGTAAAACTACAAGCAAGAAAGAAAAATCATGAACAAACAATAAAAGAAAAAAAAGAGCTTGAAGAATTAAATGCTCTTGATAATTTTAAAAAAGGGAAACTAAGTAAAACTCTTCTTATATTTGCAGCCTTATGCGGAATTATTGCTTTTACAAGAGGTTTGAGTTTAGCAGGTATTATTGCCTTTATCCAAACAGGCTTATTTATTGGCTCTTGGTTATTAGGTATGGAAATAATAAAAAACCAAAATAAAAAATTATATCTTGTTTTAGCATTAATAGGATTTGCTTTAATAATTCCATTTATTGCTTTAAGTAATAAAAAAAATACATATAGTACATTGACAGAATGCAAAAAATTCGATATTGATGATATTTATCTTAGAAGTGAAATTCCTAATTTAAACAAACATAATGGTGAAATTTATTTTAATTCAAAGGATAAATTAAATATAACACTTTGTGGAATAGATAAAAAATTATATAAAAAATATTATGATGATACAATAAAAAAAGGATATAAAATTGATGCAGAGGATGATATAGATTCATATCTAGCCTATAATGAAGAGGGGTATAAAATATCTCTTAGTTGGGACGAAGAGGATAAAGAGTTAACTATAGATTTAGATGCTCCAATGAAAATGAATAATATTATTTGGCCAACAACAGGCTTAGCAACTAAAATTCCAAAACCAAATTCAATACTTGGAAAAATATCATTGGATGAATCTGATTCATTTAGTGTATATATTGGAAATACATCTCAACAAGAATTTGAAAATTATATTAAAGCATGCCAAGAAATGGGTTTTGTTAATAACTATTCAAAAACTGATACTAGTTATTCTGCGGAAAATAACGAAAAATATGAATTAACTATAGAATTTAAGGGAAACAAAACAATGTATATATCTGTTGATTCCATAGACGAAGATGATAGTACAAAAGAAAATACAACGACACAAGATACTCAAAAAGAAAAACCAAAATCATCTTCAAATGATAATTTACCAACTATTAATAATAATCTTAGAAAAGATTTTAAAAACGCAATGGATAGTTATGAAAAGTTTATAGATGAATATATAGAGTTTATGAAAAAATATAGTTCTAATTCATCAGATTATGAATTAATTATGGAATATGCAAATTACATGACAAAATATAATGATATGTTAAATAAATTTGAAAAATGGGAAGATGAAGATTTAAATGATGCAGAAA
>CAMOWA010000045.1 GCA_946628005.1 uncultured Caryophanales bacterium | reverse complement strand
ATGATAAATATAAAAGAAAATGAAAAATTAAATATAAAAAATCACTCATGTGCCCATTTAATGGCCCAAGCAGTAAAACATTTATATCCAGACGCAAAGTTCTGGGTAGGACCAGTAATAGAAGAAGGCTTTTATTACGATATTGATTTAGGAGATAAAACGATTACCCAAGATGATTTACCTGCTATTGAAAAAGAGATGAAGAAAATTGCTAAAGACGGAAAGAGAATTATAAGAGAAGAAATAAGTAAAAATGAAGCTTTAGAAAAATTTAAAGATGATCCATATAAAATAGATTTAATAAATAGAATGGATGAGAATGAAACAGTTATTAGTTGTTATACTCAAGGAGATTTTACAGATCTTTGTCGTGGACCACATCTTGAAAGTGTAAAAGAATTAAAATATTTTAAATTACTAAAAGTATCAGGAGCATATTGGAAAGGAGATTCTAAAAATAAAATGCTTCAAAGAATCTACGGAATATGCTTTGATACAGAAGAAGAACTAGATGCTCATTTAAAAGAGTTAGAAGAAGCAAAAGAAAGAGATCATAGAAAGATTGGAAAAGAACAAGAAATTTTTATGTCTCATGAACTTGTTGGTTCTGGTATGCCTATGTGGTTACCAAATGGAGCCATTATAAGAAAAAATCTAGAAAACTACATCTATGAAAAAGAACAAAAACTAGGATATCAACACGTATATACTCCATGTGTTGGAACAGTAGATTTATATAAAACATCTGGACATTGGGATCATTATAAAGAAAATATGTTTCCAATGATGAAAGTCGATGAAGAGGAATTTGTACTAAGACCAATGAACTGTCCACATCATATGTTAATATACAAAAATAAAATGCATTCCTATAGAGACTTACCAATTCGTATAGGAGAATTTGCAACAGACTTTAGGTATGAAGCAAGTGGTGCGATGAAAGGTTTAGAAAGAGTACGCTGCATGTGCCAAAATGATGCTCATTTATTTGTTAGACCGGATCAAATTGGAGAAGAATTTAAAAAAGTGGTTAGTCTAATTCTAGACGTTTATAAAGACTTTGGATTAGACAATTATAAATTTAGATTATCACTAAGAGATAAAGAAGACAAAGAAAAATACTTTGATGATGATGATATGTGGAATGAAGCAGAGAAAAAGTTAAGAGAAGTATTAGATGAACTTGGAGTAGAATATTTTGAAGCTGTTGGAGAAGCTGCATTTTATGGACCAAAATTAGATGTAGAAGTAAAACCTGCAGTAGGACCAGAAGTAACGCTATCAACTTGTCAATTAGATTTTCTACTACCTAGAAGATTTGAATTATCATATATCGATTCAAATGGAGAAAAACAAATTCCAGTAGTTCTCCATAGAGCAATTTTTGGAACATTTGACAGATTTACAGCCTTTTTAATGGAAGAGACTAAAGGAGCATTCCCAACTTGGTTAGCACCTACTCAAGCGATTATTATTCCAGTAAACCCAGAACTTCATAGTGAGTATGGAGAAAAGATAAAGAAGTTATTACTAGAACAAAAAATAAGAGTAGAACTTGATAATAGAAATGAGAAATTAGGATATCGCCTTAGAGAAACTCAAACAAAGAAAGTACCATATACAATAATTTTAGGAGATCAAGAAAAAGAAAATAATACAATTAGTTATCGACTATTTGGAACAAAAGAAACAACAACATTACCAATAGAAGAGTTTATAGAATTAATTGTAGATGAAATAAATTCTAGAAAGAGAAGATAATATAAAATAATAAAACTAAAGAAAACTTCGTTTCATAGAAACGGGGTTTTTAATATGAACTTAGATAAAAACATAAATAAAAGATTTTTTAAAGAAAAAAATACACATTAAAATAATAATATATAATTAATAAAATACAATTAGAAATATTGATTTTTTCTTGTAAGAAATGATATCATAATGTAGTGTGAAAGAGTGGTGGAGAATAATGAATAATGAATTAGCAAATACCATTCGAAGTAAAGTAGATATTGTAGATATTATAGGTGAAAGAATTCCTCTTGTTGCAAGAGGAAAAAACTTTTTTGGAGTTTGTCCTTTTCACGATGATAGTAATCCTTCTATGTCTGTTTCAAGAGATAAACAAATATTTACTTGTTTTTCTTGTCATGCAACAGGAAATGTTTTTACCTTTTTAATGGATTATGAACATATGGATTATAAACAAGTATTAAAATACTTGGGAGATAGAGTTGGAATTAATACAAATGGAATTCATATTTCAAAAAAAACAACAAAATATGATAAACTTTATGAAGCCTATCATTTAGCAACTAAATATTATCAAAATAACCTTAATAGTACAATAGGAAAAGAAGCTAAAAATTACTTATTAAAAAGAAATATAACAGAAGACCTAATAAAAGAATTTGAAATTGGCTTATCGCTTTCAAAGAAAGATGATTTAACAAAACTATTAACCAGTAAAAACTATGAACTTATAACCTTAAATAGAATTGGACTATCCAGTGATAATCATGATATTTATAATGAAAGAATAATGTTTCCATTATATGATATTTCTGGAAAAGTAGTTGGTTTTAGTGGAAGAATCTATAAAGATAATAATCAAAATAAATATTTAAATACAAAAGAAACCGAAATATTTAAAAAAGGAGAACTTTTATATCACTATCATATAGCTAAAGAAGAGTGCAGACAAAAAAAATCTATTATAATAATGGAAGGCTTTATGGATGTTATAAGAGCAAGTTCAATAGGTATTAGAAATACAATAGCTTTAATGGGAACCGCTCTAACAAAACAACAAATTAATTTAATAAAAAGATTATCAAAAAAGATTATATTATGCTTAGATGGAGATGATCCTGGAGTTCATGCAACATTAAGTATAGGGGAGATGCTATCTCAAGAAGATTTAGAAATAAAAGTATTACCTCTTCCAAACCCAGAAGATCCAGATAGTTTCATTTTAAAAAATGGAAAAGAAAAGTTCAATAATCTTTTAGAACAAGCCCTTAATTTTTCGGATTTTAAAATGCAAAAATTAAAAGAAACCGTTGATTTTCGTTCAGATGAAGAAAAAGCAGAGTATATTAATAAAGTTATCGAAGAAACATCAAAAATAAATGATGAAATAGAAAGAGAAGTTGTATTAAAAAGACTTGCAAAAGAATTCGATATAAGGTATAATACACTGGAAATGCGTATGAATAGCTATTTAAGAAATAAACCAAAAAACGAGAAAATATTCATACCAAAAAAGAATACAGAAAAAAAAGATAAGTATAGAAAAGCTTATGAACAAATAATTTACTTTATGTTAAATAATGATTGGGTGATTACTCAAGTAGAAAAAGAAAATTTAATTTTTCCTGATGAAAAACTACGAAGAGCTTGTAATGAGATAATCTATTATTACAAACAATATGGTAAAATTAATATAGCTGATTTTTATACTTATATACAAGATAAGGAATCCATAAGAGAATTTCTGAATAATGTTTTAGCCGGAGATTATCTAGAGACTACCAATAAAGAGGAGTTATTTGAATATTTCGAAGTTACAAGAGAGTATTGTAAAAAAGAAGAAATAAAAAGACTCACAAATTTAATGAAAAAAGAAGTAGATCCATTAGAACAAGCTAAAATAGTAGAAAAGATTAGAAAGCTTAGGTTAGGAGATAAGTAGAATGGTAGAAGAAATAAAGACTCTTGATGAAAGAAAAAAGAAATTATTAGAAATAGGCAAAAAACAAGGATATATTACTTATGAACAATTGGCCAATCAATTAAAAGGATTAGAAGTTGATAGTGATAGTTTAGATGAACTATATAATTTTTTAGTTGAAAATAATATTGATATTTTATCTGAAGATGGAGAAGATGATGATGCAACAGGAGAAGATATAACTGCAGATATGTCCGTTGAAAATTTAACCCTTTCAAAAGATGTAAAAATCAATGATCCTGTTAGAATGTATTTAAAGGAAATAGGAAGAATTAATCTTTTAACATCAGATGAAGAATTTGAATATGCTCAACGAGCAGTAGAAGGAGACGAGGAAGCAAAGAAGATACTTGCAGAATCAAATCTTCGTTTAGTAGTAAGTATTGCTAAAAGATATGTTGGAAGAGGAATGCTATTTTTAGATTTAATTCAAGAAGGTAACATTGGACTTATGAAAGCAGTTGATAAATTTGATCCAACAAAAGGATATAAGTTTTCAACATATGCAACATGGTGGATAAGACAAGCAATAACTCGTGCTATAGCTGATCAAGCAAGAACAATTCGTGTTCCTGTACATATGGTTGAGACAATAAACAAATTAGCTAGAGTTCAAAGACAACTTACACAAGAATTAAATAGGGAACCTACAGATGAAGAAATAGCTAAAAAACTAGGAATAACAGTAGACAAGGTAAGAGAAGTCTATAAAATCTCACAAGATCCAGTGTCTCTAGAAACTCCAATCGGAGAAGAAGATGATTCTCATCTTGGAGACTTCATAAAAGATGAAAGAACAATGGGACCTGAAGAATACGCAACAGTAGAGATGCTAAAAGAGGAATTAAAAGGCGTTCTAGCAACATTAACAGAAAGAGAAGAAAGAGTCTTAAGACTTCGATTTGGCCTAGATGACGGACAGTGTAGAACCCTAGAAGAGGTTGGACAAATATTTGGAGTAACTCGAGAGAGAATCCGTCAAATTGAAGCAAAAGCTCTTAGAAAATTAAGACATCCATCAAGATCAAGAAAGTTAAAGGACTTCTTAACAGATTAATGAAAATCAATAGTAGATTAAAAACAATAGGAGATCTAGTTGAAAAAGATTCTGTTTGCCTAGATGTAGGATGTGATCATGCTTTATTAGATATTTATTTAGTAAAACAAAAGAAAAATATTAAAGCAATTGCATCAGATATAGCAGATGGACCTATAAAAGCAGCAAAAGATAATATAAAAAGAGAAAAGCTAGAAGGAATAATAGAAATTCGTCAAGGAGACGGTCTAAGTACTTATACAAATGATATAAACACAGTAATAATTTCCGGAATGGGCGGAAGAAATATTATAGGTATTTGTAAATATAAAAAAGATGTCTTAAAAAAAGTAAATACTTTTATAGTTAGCCCAAATAATTATCAAGAAGATGTAAAAAAGTATTTTACTAAAAATGGTTTTTATATAGAAAACGAAGAATTTGTAAGAGATAATCGTTTCATATATCAAATAATAATTTTTAAAAAAGGAAAAAGAAAGTATACCAAAAAAGACTATTTCTTTGGACCTGTATTTTTAATAAAAAAAGGTCCATTATTTAGAGAATACTATGAAAGAGAAAAAAAATCTAGAGAAATACTAATCTCACTACTACCTAAAAATTACCGATATAAGAAATACAAACTAAAAAAAGAAATACAAATGATACAAAATGAGATAGAAGACTAGTAATTAGTCTTTTTTTATCATATAATGAATTAAAGATTAATTTGAGGTGTATTATGAAAAAATTCTTTATGCTCATGCTGATATGTTTTATGTTAAATTTTATAAGAGTATCAGCAAAAGACAATGTTTTTTCAATAAATAAATATAGTGAAGAAAATTTTGACTTTATTATGACAAGCTATAACCAAAAACAAAAAGAAGATGGCTTTATTGTAGCAGGTTATTATTTAAAAGAAAAACAGGAAGTAGATAATGAGTCTTACTTAGATTATCAAGCAAATGTAGTAAAATACAAAAAAAATGGAGAAATTGTATGGACATTTTCATATGGTAAGACAAAAGAAGATAAAGTATCATCAATCAACTACTCATATGATGAAAATAATAAAATTGATGGATATTTAATATCCTTAGATAAAACATATGATATCAATAAAAGCGAAGAAGAATTTACAGAAGATGAGAAAGAGCAAACGACCATAATAAAAATAAATTTAGATGGAAAAACTATATATGAAAAGGATATTTCATTAAAAGAAAAAGAAAAAATAAAGAAAGTAGTACCAATAAAATTAAATGAAAATGTAATAGATGGATATTTAGCAATTGCTGAAAAAAAAGATAATAATTTTATTTCATATTTAATTAGACTAGATAAAGATTTAAATATAAAATGGAATAGAAGAGAAGAAAACATAGAATACTTAGATATTATTTCTATAAAAGAAAATAATATAGAAAAAGGATATATAGGAATTAAGAAGAATACTCAAACAAGTAAAAAAACACTTGTTCATTTAGATACTGAAGGAAACGAAATAGATACAATTAAAGTTGATATTAATAAATATAAAGAAGTAAAACTTGGAAATTCAAAAAATGGTTTTATTCTTTATGGAATTACCCCAGAAGTAAAATTAAAAAAAGGTTCTTATAGTTATTTTATAAAATCATTTAACATAAATAATGTAGAAAACTGGGAAATAATTGGAGATGTCCCAGTATCAAAAAATAAAAATATTTTATATAGAGAAGAAGAAAATACAGAATCATTAAATTATTTCTTTTGTTATGGTAATAGTAGTGATAATAGCTTAGAAGTAATAAAAGTAAATGAAGAAGGTATTATAGAAAAAAAAGTAAAAAAAATAATGACTAATTACTATGATATAAAAGATTTTTACATAAAAAAAGATAAGTTATATTTTGTTGGACAAATTAATTGCCCAGAAGATGATAATTGCGAATATGATGCTAATTCATTGTTTTTAGTAAGTGATGAAGATAAAGTTATTGAAGTAGAAGATAAAGATAGTACAAGCATCCTAGTAATAATTGGACTTTTAATCTTAATTCCTATTTTAATACTATTAAAAAAGAAAAAAATAATAAAATTATAAAACCTTATTTGAGTAAAATCAAATAAGGTTTTTAGTTTAAAAAACAACTAAGATTTTTTCTTATTTATACCAAAAACAGAACCAAGTATGGAACAAAAAAGTATAATAAAATAAAAAATAATAGACTTTAATTGAAATTTATGAAGAATAATTGCTGTAAAGAAAAGAAAACATATCCATATTAGACCATATCTAATTCCTTGAACGTAACCTTTTTTGTTTACTTTATTTCCTAAAATAAAGCCAATAATAAGAAATGAAATCATTATTGTTAAAAGTTTTAATATAGAAAATAAACTAAAATCAATAAAATTAAAATAATATAAAAGGGTTAAAAAAGAATAAATTATAATAATAGTAATACTATGAAAAAGAAAACAATTGGATATTTTCTTAATACTTCTCATTAAATCACCCATTTAATAAGTATGTTAAGTATAAAAAAATATGAACAAAACCATAATAAAAGTAGGTGATAAATAATGAAATATCTTATTGTTCTATTTCGTAGTTTATTTTTTTATACATTAACAACAATATTTTATAGAGTAATGGGAAAAAGAGAAATAGGAGAATTATCTATAATGGATTTTATTGTATCTATATTTATAGCAGAAATGATTGCTATATCAATAGAAAATTATAATAAAAGTATTTTTTTATCTCTTATACCAATTATATTATTAGTAATAATTCAAATAAGTATATCCTACATATCAATGAAAAATAATACTATTAGACATTTAATAGATGGAAAACCATCAGTAATTATTAATAAAGGAAAAGTAAATTTCAAAGAAATGAAAAGTCTTAGATATAATTTAGATGATTTATTAATGCAATTAAGAATAAACTCTATAAAATCAATAGAAGAAGTAGATTATGCAGTATTAGAATCAAATGGAAAACTATCAATTTTTAAAAGACAAGATGATCCAAATAGAGAATATCCTCTTCCATTAATAATAGATGGAAAAATAGATTTAGAAGTATTAAATAAGATAAATAAATCTAAAAATTGGTTAGATAAAGAATTTAAAAGAAATGATATCAGGATAGAAAATATATTTTACTGTTTCTATAAAAATAATAAATTATATATAATTGAAAACGACAAAATATAACAATAAATAACCAATTAATATAATATTATATTATTGGTGATAATATGAAAAAACTACTAATAATAATAATATTACTATTAATTCTTTTAAAAAATAGTTCAGTATACTCCTCAAAAGAAGAGACTCGAGCAATATTTATAAGTTATATCGAATTACAAGAATATATGAGTTCTAAATCAGAAGAAAAAATAAAGAGTAATATAAAATTAATTATAAATAATATAAAAAAAATAAAAACAAATACAATTATTTTACAAGTACGTTCAGCAACAGATGCAATATATAAATCTAATTTATTTCCTACATCAAGACATATTAATCAAGAATTAAAATTTGATTTATTAAAATATTTTATAAAAGAGTCTCATAAAAATAATATAAAACTAATAGCTTGGATAAATCCTTATCGGATAAGTACAAATGAAAAAATAGAATCTATTCCAAATAATTCTCCTGCTAAAAAGTTTATTGGAACAGATACTATATATGTAAAAAATGGAATTTACTGGAATCCATCAAAAGAAGAGACCAATAAAATAATCTTAAAAGGAATAGATGAAGTATTAAAATATAAAGTAGATGGAATATTACTAGATGATTATTTTTATCCAGATAATGAGATAGATAGAAAAGATTATGAAGATTATTTAAAAGAGAATAAAGAAGTATCAATAGAAGAGTATCATTTAAACATTGTAAATAATTTAATCAAAAAAATATATAACAAATGTCAAAAAAGAAATGTTAAATTTGGTATATCACCAGATGGTAATATAGAAAATAATTATCAAAAAAATTTTGCCGATGTAAAAGAATGGATGAGCAAAAATGGATATATTGATTTTATAATGCCTCAAATATATTATGGCTTTTATAATAGTACAAAGGGTTATTATAAAGTATTAAAAGAATGGGAATCTTTACTTAAAAATGATGAAATAGAACTACTAGTAGCATTAGCATTTTATAAAATAGGTAGAGAAGATAATTATGCAAAAGACGGAAAATTTGAATGGATAGAAAACAATAATATAATAATGAGAGAAATATTATTATCAAGGAATATTAAAAATTATACGGGATATGCTCTATTTCGATATGATTTCATTTTTAATGAAAATTATATATCAGACTATACAAAAAATGAGTTAGAATTAATAAAAAAAATAAATGAATAATGACTTTTTTTGTAATATTTGCTACAATGAACATGAAAGTAGGGATAAAGTGAAAAATAGAGATGGATTTACCCTAGTAGAACTTTTAGCTATGTTAGTAGTTTTAGGAGTTCTAATGGGAGTAACAATACCAAATATTACAGGTATTTTAGAAAATAATCGACTAAATGTTATAAAAACAGATGCCTTAGAAATGGTTGATAAAGCAAAAATAAAAGTAGCAAGAGGTGATATAACTAAAAGGCCAGAAAAAAATCATTGTATAGTTTTTACACTAGATTATTTAAATGATAATGGAGATATAACAACAGGTCCAAATGGAGGAGTATATGACCAATATGAATCTTTTGTTATATATAAAAGACAAGGAAATAGATACAAATTCTTTGTTAGATTAATAGAAGATGCTGATGAAAGAACAGGATTTAATTTTGAAGATATAGATAATATAAATGAAACAAAAAATGACAACATCAAAAAAATTACAAAAGAAATAGGATTAACTAAAGTCTCATCTGAAAGCATAGACAAGCTTAATGCAGACTCTGAAGTACAAGCAAAATGTCCACTAGGAGTAGATGAATATTATGCAATGAGAAGACCAGACTAAAATGTAAAGAGTGTAAAGTTTTAAGATTTTAATAAAAAAGGATTGTCAAGTAAAAAAATCAATGCTAAGATTAAAATGTAAAAAATAAGAAAGAGAGTGAAGAAAATGAAAAAAATAGGAAAAAAAGGTTTTACCTTAATTGAGTTACTTGCTGTTATTACAATCATGGGAATTTTAATGTTAGTTGCTATTCCAGCAATATCACGTACAATTGAAAACTCAAGACGTGATACATTCATGAACTTAGGAAAACAATACATCGAGACAATTCGTAATAGTGTTATTGCAGATGAAATCACATGTAAAGAGACTGCAACAGCAACAGATTATAAAATGAGTGTAAGTGCAACTTTAGCAGGTAAATATTACATATTGTTATCAACAGAGAATTTATCAAGTGCAACATATGTTAGTGCTCAAACCAATGATATAATGGAATCTGGAGGAAAATCAGCATGGGGAAATAATGATGTTAAGGGAGTAGTAGTATGGGAAAAAACTGATAACGGTACTAGTGGATTTAAAACAAATTATTCTGTTGCTTTAATAGATAAAGGACAACATGGAATTGCCACGATAACCAATGAAGACGCATTGTCAAGAACCAATGTACTTACAAAAGTTGATACTGGTACTATAAAATATACTGATTTAACTACTCCAGCAAATATCGCAAGCAAATTTTCAGTAGATCCTAATGCTATTGAATGTAAATTAAAATAATCAAAGACTGAAAAGTCTTTTTTCTTTTTTTCTTTTTTGATATACTGAAATAGGTGGTAAAAATGTTAGTAATAGGTTCTCATGTAGGATTTAATAAAAAAACACAATTATTAGGTAGTGTAGAAGAAGCAATTAAATATAAGGCCAATACCTTTATGTTTTATACAGGAGCTCCTCAGAATACTGCTAGAAGTCCAATTGAAGATGGATTAACACTAGAAGCTTTAAATAAAATGAAGGAAAATAATATTGATTTTTCCAAAGTAATTGTTCATGCTCCATATATAATTAATTTATGTAATGAAGAAAAATTTGAGTTTTCAGTAAACTTTTTAACAGAAGAAATACAAAGAGTAAATCTTTTAGGAGTAAAATATATGGTCCTACATCCTGGAAGTCATGTAGGACTTGGAATTGAAAAAGGAATAGATAACATTGTAAAAGGATTAAACATGGTTTTTCAAAATGTAAAAGATACAAATCAAGTAATAGTTCTTCTAGAAACAATGGCTGGAAAAGGAACAGAAGTAGGATCAAAATTAGAAGAAATAAAAAAAATAATTGATGGCGTAGAAGATAAAAGCCATATTGGAGTGTGTCTAGATACTTGTCATTTAAATGATGCAGGATATTCTGTGGATAAATTTGATGAATTTTTAAATGAATTTGATTCATTAATTGGAATAGAAAAAATTCACTGTATTCATATAAATGATTCTAAAAACGTAAAATCTTCTCATAAAGATAGACATGAAAATATAGGCTTTGGTACAATAGGATTTGATAATTTAATAAAAATAATCTATAACGATAGATTAGAAAATGTACCTAAAATACTAGAAACACCATATGTTGAAAGAGAATATGCTCCTTATAAATATGAGATAGAAATGATAAGAAATAAAGAATTTAACCCTAATTTAATAGATTTAATTATTAACAATAAATAAGAAGAGAAATCTCTTCTTTTTTTCTATAAATATTTTTTATAATTATGATATAAGTCTAATAGATTATTATAAAGACTAGTAGATATCTTACCTTTAATTTTATTAAATATTTCCTCATTTTTATTTAATAATAATGGATAATTTTCTTGGATAAAAGTATAAACAACATCCAATTCATTATCAGTATAAGAAATATTATTATTTAAAGCATATTTTTCCAAATCACTTTTTTTTAAATTTGGTATATAATTTCGAATTAATTCTTTATAAATTGTAATCACCTCTAAAAAAAATATATGAATGAATATAAAAAATATGTGATAAACTAGTAGTAGGAGATTATTTATGAGAAAAAAAACAAAAAAGAAAACTAATTTTGATCGAATTACTGAAAAAAGATTTATAGTATTTTTAATAGTTATATTTATATTATTTATAATAACTGGATATAAAATGGTAGAAGTTATGTACTTTCATAAAGAAGTATATGTAGATTCTTTAAAAAAACTAACGTATGCAACAGTATCAGGAAGTAGTAGTCCTAGAGGGAGAATCTATGATAGGAATTATAATATAATTGTTGATAATAAAGCTCTAAAAAATATTACCTATCAAAAGAAAAAAGGAGTGACAGCGATAGAGATGATTGAACTTGCTAAAAAGATCTCTCCTCATTTAGAAATAGATTATAGTAAAATTAGTGAAAGAAATAAGAGAGAATACTATTATGATAAAAATAAAGAAAACTGTGATGAGTTTGTAACAAAAGAAGAAAAAGAAAAAGTAAAACAAAGAAAAATGACTTTAAATGAATTAAATGAATTAAAAATAAATAGAATACCTGATGATGAATTAAACTTTTCGGATGAGGAAAATAAAATTGCCTATATTTATTATTTAATGAATAGAGGTTACACATATGAAGAAAAAATAATTAAGAGTAATGCTACAGAAAAAGAGTTTGCTTATGTTTCAGAAAATAATGAAGAATTAGATGGATTTCACACAAAACTAGATTGGGAAAGAATTTATCCATATGGAGATACTTTAAAAAGCATTATGGGAACAGTTTCAACATCTACTCAAGGAATACCTGCAGAATCAAAAGATTATTATTTAGAAAAAGGCTATAGTTTAAATGATAGAGTAGGATTAAGTTATATAGAAAAGCAATATGAAGAATATTTAAAGGGAGAAAAAGATGTATACGAAGTAGTCTCATCTCATGAAACAAAACTAATAAAAGAAGGAAGTCGTGGAAAAGACATAGTTTTAACAATAGATATGAATCTACAAAAAGAAGTAGAAAAAATAGTAGAAGAAGAAATGAGAAAAGCTAAAAATGAACCAAATACAGAGTATTATGATCATTCCTCCGTTGTAATACAAGATCCCAGAACAGGGGAGATTTTAGCAATGGTAGGAAAAAAAATAGTAAATGATGAAATAGTGGATAATACAGTAAGTATACTAACATCACCAGTAACTCCAGGAAGTGTCGTAAAAGGAGCTTCTATGTTAGTAGGATACAATACAGGATCTGTAAAAATAGGAGAAAAAATGAAAGATGAATGTGTAAAAGTAGCAGGAGTTGCTGAAAAATGTTCATCAGTCAATAACTTAGGAGTAATAGATGATATAACAGCTCTAGCAAAGAGTAGTAATGTATATCAATTTAAGATTGCCATAAGAGTAAATGGTCAAGAATATAGAAGAGGAATGAAATTAAACTTTAATCAAAAGTCTTTTGATATTTATAGAAATATGTATCATTCATTTGGTTTAGGAGTAAAAACAGAAATTGATTTACCAGTTGAAAGTTTAGGATATCGATCAACAGATAAAGCTGCAGGAAACCTATTAGATTTTGTAATGGGGCAATATGAATCCTATACTCCAATACAATTATCTCAATATATATCAACTATTGCTAATGGTGGTAGTAGAATTGCTCCTCATCTTTTAAAAGAAGTACATAAAGAGACTTCTGAAGAAGGACTTGGGCCAATTGAAATTAATGTAGAACCAAAAATATTAAATAAAATAGATACAAAAGAAGAATACATGAATAGAGTAAAAGAAGGATTTAAAGCAGTATTAAATTCAAGTGGAGGTTACGGAGTAGGTTATATGAATACATCAATGAGACCAGCCGGAAAAACCGGTACATCACAAAGTATGAAAGACACAAATAATGATGGAAAAAATGACACAGATACAATAACAAGTTCCTTTATTGGATATGCTCCATATGATAATCCAAAAATGAGCATTATTGTAACTAGTCCAGATTCTTCTCATCCAAACTCAAAATCAAACTTTGCATCATTAGTCACCTATCATATGACCCAAAGAATTACAGAAAAGTATCAAGAATTATATGGTATTGATTAATTATTAATAATATGATAAAATAATGCTCAATTAGGAGAAGAATATGTATGAAAAAAAATATTGCTATATTACCAATCTTAGTAGCAGTTTTGATAGCAGCTATTTCATCTTGTCATAGTCAGAAGGTAAGACAAGAATCAGAACAACAAAAATCATTAGAATACTCTAAGTTATTTGATATTGAAATACCACATCAAAATTTGGATATAAATGAACTGAATATAGAAAATCCGAAGGTGAAAATATTAAAATAATAAGAATATAACTAATTATTACAAAAATCTTTTGCAAATTACGAAAAATTTGTTATAATACATGTAGACGTGTAAGGAGGGATAAATATGGCTAAAGCAGGAAACAGACAATATAAAACTCTTGTATGCAGTGAATGTAAAGAAGAAAATTATAGAGAACCAAGAAACGTTAAAAATACAACAGAACGTCTTGAAATGAATAAATACTGTCCTAGATGTAGAAAACATACAACACATAAGGAAAAAAAATAAGAGAAAAATAGATGAACAAATTTATTTGTTCTTTTGTTCTTTTAAAGGAGTGAAAATATGATAAGTACAAATGATTTAAAAAATGGTATTACAATTGAATATGATGGTAATATTTATGTTGTAATGGAAACACAACACGTTAAACCAGGAAAAGGAGCAGCAATCGTAAAAGCAAAGTTAAAAAACTTACGTACAGGGGCAATTTTTGAACAAACATTTAATGCTGGAGTTAAAGTAGCAACAGCGCGTATAGAAAAACAATTAATGCAGTATCTTTACAATATGAATGATATTTATTACTTTATGAATATGGATAGTTATGAACAATTAGAGATACCAGCATCTAAAATAGAAAGTCAAAAACAATTATTAAAAGAAAATCTTGAGGTATATATTACTAGTTATGAAGGTGAAATATTAGGAATTGACTTACCAGATAAAATTGAACTAGTAATCACTCATACAGAGCCAGCTGTAAAAGGTAATACTGCAACAAATGCATTAAAAGATGCTGAATGTGAAACCGGACTAATGGTTAGAGTGCCATTGTTTATTGAAGAAGGAGAAAAAATTATCGTTTCAACAGCAGATGGTAAATATGTATCAAGAGCTTAAGAGTGTAGAGTTTTTCTACATTTTTTCATTATATAAAAGAATGGAGGAAGAATGTGAGTAAAATAAAAAACTATTTTTTAATAGTAAGAGATAGAGAAACAAATCACTTTGAAATAATTGATTTTAATAATTCCAAAGAATATTTATTAGAAGAAATAGATAACTATACTAGTAATTTTACAGATAACAAGAGTCTAATTAAAAATATTAAAGAAAAAGGATATAATGTAAGTGATAAATCAGATATTTATATAGTTCAAAGAAAAAAAGAAAATGGTCAATACATTATTAAAACACAAGAAGTATTACATAATAGTGCATTTCTAAAAAGAATTATAGAAGATTCATTAGCTGGTTATTATGATGAAGAATCTTCATCAGTTACAGAAGAAGAAAAAGAAAAAGCAAGAGTAACAGCCAGTCATTTATTTATGTGGTTCTTTGGAGCATTAAAAGATAAAGATATAATAAATTTTGCTATAAAAGATAACCACTTTCCAAGAAGTTTTAGAGATTATTTATATAACACTCCATACAATGAAAAATATGATGTTAGAAAGCTACAGAGATGGCAATTTGGATATTATCCATTGTTAAGAAACCTATTACCATATATAATAGAAAAAATCAAATTAGATAATCCATACGAAAGAAAAAGGTATGAAAGTGATTTGCTAGAAAGAAAGAAAATTGAAGATGAAATAATTGAAAGAACAGATAAAAAATATGATTCTAATCAATATAGTTTTTTTGATGAAAAATCAGATTGGTATTTAGGAGATAAAAAATCAGGAGTAAAACATGTTAAAAGAAGATGAAATTCCACAAGAAGTAAATGATTACCTTGAGTATTTAAAATACCAAAAAAACTATTCAGACTATACAATTATTAATTATAAAGATGATATTATAGAGTATTTATCATATTTAAATAGAGAATATCTTGACTTTAAAAAAGTAGAGTATTCTGATATAAGATTTTATTTAATGTATTTAAAAGATGAAAAAAAAGATGATAATTCATCCATTAATAGAAAATTAAGTTCTCTAAGAGGATTTTATAAATTTCTAGCGAATGAAAAAATTGTAAAAACTAATGTTTTTTCCTTAGTAAATGGTCCTAAAAAAAGTAAAAAATTACCGCGTTTCTTTGAATATAATGAATTAGAAGAGTTATTTTCAGTACCTGATTTAAGAACTCCACTTGGTCAAAGAGACAGATTAATATTAGAAATGCTATATGCAACAGGAGTACGAGTAGGAGAATTAGTCAAAATAAAAATAGATGATATTGATTTTGGAAGAAAAAATATAATAATACTTGGAAAAGGAAATAAAGAAAGATTTGTTACTTATGGAGAGTACTGTGAAGAATCTTTAAAAAACTATATTCAAGATGGTAGAGTTGCATTAAATATAAAAGATAGTAAGAGTTTATTTTTAAATAATCAAGGTGGAAATCTTACAGAAAGAGGAGTAAGATATATATTAGATCAATTAATTCAAAAAACTAGTATACAAAAGAAAATATCTCCTCATATGATAAGACATAGTTTTGCAACTCATCTTTTAAATGAAGGATGTGACCTTTTAACAGTTCAAAAACTGCTAGGACATGAGAGTATTAAAGCAACTCAAATATATACACATGTTACAACAGACCGTTTAAAGGAGGTTTATTTTAATAGTTTTCCAAGAGCAAAAAAATAGATAAACTTGTTTTTTTAATAGTACTTTTAAAGTACTTTTTTTATTTATAAGGAAAGTGCGCTTTTTCAGACTATTGACAAACGAACAAATGTATTATATATTGAACTTAGGAGGTT
>CAMOWA010000044.1 GCA_946628005.1 uncultured Caryophanales bacterium | reverse complement strand
GAACAAGATATATCTGGAAAACACTTTTTAGATATAGAAAGGCTAGAAAATGAGTAATTATTACAAAAAAATTAATAAATTTATTATCATTTATCTGATATAATGTATATATGCAGTGGTGATTGGATTTAATCCTACTTTAACGAGTCGTTAAGGGACTATATTAATTAAGATGATATTAATTATAATTTTTCAAAGGACCAATCTACATTTCATGTAGACGTTTCGCGGCGCTACACTTAAAGTCCATTTCCAAATTATAATATCATTAGGCACTGCATTAAAGTTGGGAGGTAGTAAAAATGTGGAAATACATTGGTACAAAAGAATGTAATGATTTTTTACTATCTCTCAAATTATTTAATTGTAAAGATGAAAAAAAATATATTAAAACTATATATTCAATAAGTAACAATATAAAAAATAATTATAAAATATATAAAATAAAAAAAATAAATGACAAATATAGAACGATATATGAACCTAATTCATTATTAAAAAATATACAAAGACAAATATTAATTAATATACTTAATAATAAATCTATATCAAAATACGCTAAAGCATATCATAAAGGTATATCGTTAAAGGAAAATGCAATTTCACATATAAATAAAAAAACAATATTAAAATTAGATATTAAAAATTTTTTTGAAAATATTTCTTTTTTAGATATATATAATTCATGCTTCTCAATAGAATATTTTCCAAAATCTGTTGGTATGTTATTAACATATTTATGTACATATAATGAACATTTACCACAAGGTTCACCAACATCTGCATATATTTCTAATTTAGTAATGAAAGATTTTGATGAAGTATTAGGCACTTGGTGTGAAGAACGAGGCATTTCATACACAAGATATTCTGATGATATGACTTTCTCTGGTATTTTTAATCCAAGCGAGATAATAATAAAAGTAAGAAAATTGTTGTACAAATTAGGACTTGAATTAAATAATGATAAAATTCATATTATAAAGAAATCTTCATGTCAAATTGTAACTGGAATAGTAGTTAATGAAAAGATACAAGTAAGTTCAAAATATCGTAAAAAAATAAGACAAGAAATATACTATATAAAAAAGTTTGGGATATTATCACATTTAGAACATTCTAAATATGATATAGATAGAAAAGAATATTTAAACTCCCTATATGGTAGAATACTTTACGTATTACAGATTAATAATGCTGATCAAGAATTTAATAATTATAAAAAGTTTATTTTTAATTTAAAAAATAAAATTAGTTAAATAGAAAAGTATTAAGAGGAGTGTCTATGGAAAACATTCATTCAATTATAATCATAAAAAAAGATGATAAATTTTTGAATTATTATGATAATAGATGGAAAATGTATTTATTTCCTAGTTTTGAAGGAAATGATATAAATAAAATAAAAGATTATTATCAAACAGATAATGTAAATATTTTATTTGATAAAGTACACAAAAAGTATTCTGTTCCAAATAAAAAAATAAAAACTTATCATCATTATTTTTATGAAGTAAATAAAAAAGTAGATGGAGAATATTTTACATTAGAAGAACTTTTAACTTTACCGAATGTAGAAAAATATAATAGTGATATTATAACCTTTATAGAAGAATATTATGCTAACTTAAATAACGAAAAAAAACATTAGAGAGGATACTTTATGGAAAAATTAATTATGCTTGGAACTGGTCATGGTTCTGTACAGAATAGTTACAATACTTGTTTTTTGATAGAAAGTAAAGAAGATAAATTACTAGTAGATACTGGAGGAAGTATACAAATAATTACAAATTTAAAAGAGACAGGGTATAGCCTAAATGATATAAATCATATTTTTATATCACATTGTCATACAGATCACTTATTAGGATTATGTTGGATATTTAAATTAAATTGCTTAAAACATCATAAGATAAAAGTTTATAGTAATAAAGAAGTTTATGATTCTATTAAAAATCTAATAAAATCTCTTTACCCAGAAACTATTCAAAAAATGATTATTGAAGATTTTACTTTTATAATAGTAGAAGAGGATAGAGAATATGATATTGCAGGACTAAATATCACATTTTTTGATTGTCTAGCAAAAGAAAATTCTTTGTATGGATTTGATTTAAAACTTGAGAATAATAAAAGTCTTATTTTTTTAGGAGATGAAACTTGCAATCCAAAATTATATAAAAGAATAAAAAACAAAGACTATGTAATGCATGAAGCTTTTTGTCTAGATAGTGATAATAGTTATCCAAACATTGTAAAAGAACACCATGCTACTGTAAAAAAAGTATGTGAAACGCTTGATCCACTAAATATTAAAAATTTAATTTTATATCATACAGAAGATTCTCATAAAAATAAGAAAGAACTATATGAAAAAGAAGCTAAAAAACATTTTAACAATAATATTATTGTACCAGTAGACTTAGAAGAGATAATATTGAGGTGATAAAGTGAAAAATTATCTATTAATACATGGAAGTTTTGGGAGCCCATTTGTAAACTGGTTTCCTTATTTAAGAAAAGAATTAGAAAACAAAGAAAAAATAGTATATACACCAGACTTTCCAACTGGAGTTGGTTATCAGACTTATGAGAACTGGGAAAAATTATTGAAATGCTATGTAGACTTTGGAATATTAAATGAAAATACAATTATATTTGCTCATTCTATTGCTCCAATATTTATTTGCAAATTTCTAGTGAAAAATAAAATTACTGTAAAAAGACTAGTATTTGTGTGTGGTTTTAATAATTATCTAGGAATAGATGAAGAATATGATGCAGTTAATAAAAGTATGTATTTTAATAACTTAAAAGATATAAAAAAATATTGTAAAGATATTGTCTGTTTCTATACTAAAAATGATCCATACGTAAAATATGAAAAAGAAAAAGAGTTTGCTGATACCATAGCCGATAAACAAGTAATAATAGAAGATGGAGGACATCTAAATACAGATTCTGGTTATCAAGAGTTTAAAGACTTATTAAAGTACATATAGAATAAATATTTCAAGAAATTGAAATATTTTTTTAACAAAAACACGAACAGATGTTTCCTTTTTGGAAAAAATATGATAATATTACATAGAGGGATAATTATGGAACATGTATATATTTGTATTGATTTAAAAAGCTTTTATGCATCTGTAGAATGTTGCAAAAGGAATCTAAATCCATTAACAACAAATTTAGTAGTAGCAGATAAAACAAGAACAGAAAAGACTATTTGTTTAGCGGTAAGCCCATCACTAAAACAATATGGAATACCAGGAAGAGCAAGACTATTCGAAGTCTTAAAAAAAGTAAATGAAATTAATAGAGAAAGAAAAGCTAAAATAAGAAGTAATTTTATAGGAGAAAGTTTTAATGATATAGAATTAAAAAAAATTCCTAAGAAAAAGTTATCTTTTATCATTGCTCCACCTAAAATGGCAGATTACTTAAAATGGAGTAGTGAAATATACTCAATATATTTAAAGTATTTATCAAAAGACGATATATTTGTGTACTCCATAGATGAAATATTTGCAGACATAACCCCTTATTTAAAAGTTCAAAAAAAGACCCCTCAAGAATTTGTAACAATGATGATTCAAGATGTTTATTATACAACAGGAATTACCGCAACAGCAGGGATTGGAACAAATCTTTACTTAGCAAAAGTTGCGATGGATATTGTTGCGAAAAAAAAAGAAGCTGATGAATGTGGAGTAAGAATTGCTGAATTAGATGAAATAACCTATAGAAAATTGTTATGGAAACATAAGCCGTTAACAGACTTTTGGAGAATAGGAAAAGGAATATCAAAAAAACTAGAGAAAAATGGATTATATACCATGGGAGATATTGCAAGATGTTCTATCGAAAATGAAAATAAATTATTTCGACTTTTTGGAGTACAAGCCGAATTATTAATAGATCATGCTTGGGGATGGGAACCATGTACCATGAAAAGTATTAAGAACTATCGCCCTAAAAGCAATAGCCTATCTTCTAGCCAAGTATTAAAAGAACCATATAACTTTGCAAAAACAAAAATAGTTATAACAGAAATGATGGAATTACTATCATTAGACTTAGTTCGTAAAAAATTACTCACTAACCACATAGTTTTATCAGTAGGATATGATCAAGATAATACAAATTATGATGGAGAATTCGTAGTAGACTTTTATGGTAGAATAATACCAAAACCAGCCCATGGAACAATAAGACTAGATCATTATACTTCTTCATCTATAACATTAACTAATTCTTTATTAACTCTTTTTTATAAGATAGTAGACTCTTCCTTATCAGTACGTAGAATTCATATTTCATTATGTTCCTTAAAAGAAGAAAAAAATATAAAGGAAAAAATAATAGAACAAATAAATTTATTTGATTCAGAAAAAGACTTAGAAAATAAAAAAATATCTTACGAAAAAGAAAAAACAGAAAAAAAGATTCAAATAGCAGTAAATAACATTCAAAAAAAATATGGAAAAAATTCTCTTCTAAAAGGAATGAACTTAAAAGAAGGAGCAACTACCTTAGAAAGAAATAAACAGATAGGAGGTCATCAAGCATAATGGAATATGAAGATATATTATATTTAAATCACTATGAATTAAAATATCATCCTAAAATGGATATTTATTCTCGTTCTGCTCAATTTGCACCATTTCAAGCATTAGTTGGGTTCGAAAAATTAATTGAAGAAAAAGAAAAAAGAAAAGACCAAGAAAAAGTAGTGGGTGAATTAGAAGAAGAAAAAATAAACAATTGCTTACAAACTCTTCTAGAATATGAAAAAAAAGATATATTAATTGAAATAATATACTATTCTAAAAAAGAAAAAGCTCTAAAAAAAATAACAGATATATATAAGAAAATAGATATAGTAAACCATTCTATTATATTAAAAACAATTACTATTCCCTTTATGCAAATAAAAGATATAAAAATAATTTAAAAAAATAAATTTAATATTCATTTAATACTTGTAATCTATGATATATTTGTACGAAGAAAAAAGTACAAAAAAGGAGGGAATTTATTAGAAGAAAAACGAGATATAAAATATGATTTAAAAATAGATAATATATATGAGAGGGGAAGAAAATGAAAAAACAAATGCTAATATTCACTGCTGGAATATTATTAGGAGCAATTATTTCAACCGGAGTGTTTATAACATTAAAAACAACGGGATCCAAGAATCACAGAAACTACAATACGCAAAGAATGAGCGAAGGCAAAAGAAGGGAAAAAAAGAAAAATCAAACTACAGAAACGGAACAAAAAGAAGAATCTAGTGAAGAAAAAGAAACTAATAAAACTACTTAATAAGAAAACAAAATAGAACGAAACATGAATAAATCTATAACAAATATTATAAAAGAAAGAGATGTAATCTCTTTTTTGTTAGCGATAAAAAATTTGATATAAACTAAAAAATATGTTATAATAAGCAAGAAATTTAAGGGGTGGTAAAAGATATGAATAATAATAAAAAAATATTCTTAAAATATGTAACAGGTTACTTATCAAGCACACTATTATGTAATGCAATAAATATGTATAACATAAATAGAATAAAATCTTATAAAGAACTAATTAATCCTAATATGGTAAAAGAAATAGATTACCTAGACTATAAAGAATTAAATATAGAACAATTAGAAAAAGACATAAGAACAAATGATGATAATAAGTATTTAATAGAATTTCAAATAAAAGGAAGCAACAAATTAAATAGATTATTATTTACAGAAGACTATATCTTAAATAATCCTAACTATCTAGATACAGAAGACCTTCCAATAAGAGATAAGAACATGTTAGAAGCTATCAAAAACGGAAATATTATTGTAAATAAAGTTTGGAGAAAGAAAAGAGAACAAGTAAGTTATATAAATATTGAAGAAAAATTCAAAGAAGAAAACTTGCAGCACGAATTTATGATTACAGGAAAAAGCCCAAATCCTAGACATTCAACAATAAAATTTATAGAAGATGAAAATGGTAATATTCATACATATTATACTTATACCAAAAATAAACAAAATGGAAATGATTCAGAAGTAGAATTTCTAGGACCAACATTTGATAAAGTAGAAAATTTAGATGAATATACATATAATGACTATTTAATGAATTTACCAGTAGATTATATTAAAGGAATAGATCTACTAGATCCCCCAATTACATATATGAAAGAAATCGGAAATACAAATTATACATTTGAACAATTACAAAAACTAAATATAAAACGAGCATATATTCATGAAGAAAAAAATGTATCAGTTGAGGAGTTAAAAAAACTTTTACATAGTAACGATATATATGATTTTTCTTTCAATATAAACTTAAAAGATTCAAAAATAAATTCTTATTATTATACAATTACAAAAAGAGAAATATTAAAAAGCGATGATTTAGGAATTATAGACTTAATAAAAGAAGGAAAAGTGGAATCAGTTAATATTTGGTATGAAAAAGGAACTTCTATAATAAAAAATGAAATGAAAGGAAAACTTTTATATATTTTTACAGAAAATCATTTATTGGTTGCTGAATATAGTGAAGAGGAAAAAAATTATAAGGTATTTATTTATGAATTTGAAAAAGATATTGATAAAGTTCATGATATTAAAGAAGATAAACTTCATTATATTAAATCAATATTTAAATAAGGAAGATGGAAAAAATGAATATAAGAATTAATAAGAAAATAATACCATTAATACTAACTGGTGAAATAATATTAGCTGGAAAAAAATATCACGAAGAAACTAGAATACTTTCATATGAGGAGATAACTAATCCCAAAAAAATAGAATCAGTTCAATACACTGATTATGAATTATTAAGTACGGAAGGATTCAAAAAATCACTTAATGAAGACTCTGAAAAAAATTATTTAATAGAGTATAGAACAAAAGAAGATGATAGATTAAACAGATATTTTTTTTCAAAAGATTATATTTTAAACTGTAAAACATATAACGAGAATAAAAACAATAATTTTAATATGTTAGAAGCTATAGAAAATGGCTCAATAATAATAAATAAAGTATGGCAAGTAAAAAGAAAAAATGTATCGTCTCTAGATATAAATGAAAAATTCTTTAATGAAAATTTATGTAATAGTTTTACTTTAATAAGAAATGATTCAAAATATCCACATGCTGAAATTCATTATATAAAAGATGATGATAATAATATACAAGTAGTATATAAATATTCCAAAAAAGAAAAAGAAATAGATGGTTTTGAGTATTATTCAAATAGAGAATATTTAGGACCATCTTATGAAAAAAATATGAATAGAGATAATTGTCAATTAAATGATTTTTCAATAAAAATTCCAATTAATAATGATGATAGTTTATTGCTTGCACAAATCAATCCTGATTTAGAATATATAGAAGAAAAAGATATGTCCTTTGAAGAGCTAAAAAAAATAAAAACTAATCGTTTGTATTTTAGTAAAGAATATAAAATAGAAAAAGATGAATTACAGAAAATAATAGATGATGATAGTATATATGACTGTTCTATTATTTTATATAGAATAGATAAAGAAACAAAAACTTTATTTTATACAACATCTAAAAGAAACATAAAAAATTGTAAAGATAAAAAAACAGAAGAATTATTAAAAGATGATGCAGTTGTTGAAGTGGGAATAGTTTATCATGAGAGTGAATCAGAAGTTACAGATGAGTTGGTTGGAAAAAGCTTTATTATTGTAAACGACGAAAATATTATTTTTGTAAAAAAGAACGACGAAAAAAATAGTTATCATGTAAAAGTAACTGGGCAAACATATACAAATAATAAAGTTAAAGAACTTAGAAAATGATAATATATAGAGAGCAGAAATTGCTTTCTTTTAATTTACGATTTTTTAACTTGATAAACTTTTAATTATATTATAGTATAAATAATAGGGAAGTGTATGATATATGAATAGAAAAGCTTTTACTTTAGTAGAATTGTTGGTGACAATAGTAATTCTTGGAATTATTACGGGAATTTCTATTCCATTAATTCGTAATATAAGAGAGACACAACAAAGAAAGCAATATGAAACTTATAGGAATAGTTTGTCATATGCTTCAAAAGTATATGCAGATTCTTTTTCAGAAGACTTATTTGGTCATAATGAAATTGATTGTGCAACAGTGTCTTATAATCAGCTAAAAGCAAAGAGCTTGATAAAAGATATTCCAATTGATGGAGTAAGTTGTGCATCAAACGATACTTATGTTAAAATTGTAAAGTTTGAAGATCAATATTCATACTTACCAAAAATCACTTGTGGAAAGCCTCAAACTGAAGGCATAGTTTCTAAAGATGTAGAAATTCCTGAAGGAAATGTTGATAGTGACCTTTGTGGGCATAAAACTGAAACAAATATTGGAATTAAGTTTACCCCAGAAAGCAGTTATACTCCAAATGTACAAAGAAAAAATATAACAGTAGAGTTTAAAAGTCCGACAGGTATTCATTCCGATCCAATTATTTATTGGGATTTTGTTAGAAGAGATGATTACGCTGAACTGAAAAATATCGTTTGGAAAAAATTAGATATTAATGTTCCTTCTAAAAAGAAACAAAAAGAATTAATACTACAAGGAAATACCATAAAAATAACAAAAGAATTTATTACTCCTAAGAATGCTACAGATGAATACTATTTAGTATTAAAAATAGATAGATTACAAGATTTAGGAGGAAGCAATTGGACAAAGACAGATACAGAAATGGTATCTGGAGGATATTATGCAGTTGATAATGAACCGCCAAATTTAAATGGTTCGGATGTAGAATTTTCTAAGCCAAGACATAGACAAGTAACTCCTACTCTAAAATTTAAGGCAATAGATAGATTATCTCCAGAAAATAAATTAAGAATGTGTATATCTGAAGATACAGTTGAGGATGAATGTTCAAAAAATATAAGTGACATAAGAAAAAAACAAAATGGTTGGGTTACCTATGAAAAAAATAAAGTATTACCTGTAATAAACAACGCAACTAATGAAAAAAATCATAATATATTTGTTAGTATTGGAGATCAAGCAGGAAATTATGTAACAAAACAAGTTGTATATTATCATTCTCCAGTAGATTATTCGATTACTTATAACCTAGATAAAGGTACTCATGGCACAAATCATCCTTCTCCAGTAGACTTTGATGAAGAGTTCATAGTAGATTATCCCACTAAAATGATAACGTTAACATTTGAAAATAAAGATTCAAAAGCAACTGTTGATTATACATCATCAACAATAAAAAAGAGTGGAGCATCAGTGAATTATACTTTTAATGGTTGGAACATTTCTGGAATGGATAAATCAAATCATATATTAGGAAGTATGCGGTCTAATAAAAAAGAAGAAAAAAATGTAAAAGAAACAAAGTTTATGGGATTGAGAAATACAACAGGTGGAGTAATATTTGATGCAACATGGAAACCTCCACAAATAACTTTACCAAAAATAACAAAAATAGGATATACATGTGTTTGGAAAAGCAATGGTATAGATGATAAAAAATCTGGAGGAAAATATACTCCATCAGCAGAAGGAGGAGCAACAGCACGTACATTTACATCATCTTGTACGGCTAATACTTTTACAGTAGCTTATAATGCAAATGGAGGAAATGGGACAACATCATCACAAGATTGTACATACGACGCTGATTGCAAATTGAAATCATCCAATTTTACTAAAACAGGATATACCTTTTCAGGATGGAAAAAAGATAATAAAGGAGAAATCTTAAAGGCTGGGAACAGTATTAAGAATGAAGCAACAGGAGGAAAAATTACATATTATGCACAATGGAACGTCAACTCATATACGATTTCTTATAATTATAACAAGGGAAATGAACCATCATCTGGGGTTCCAAGTTCTTATACTTATGGAACTGGTGCAACTATTAACGGAAAACCAACAAGAAGTGGCTATAAATTTGCTGGATGGAATATTGAAAATAAATTAGCTGGCTCAAAATTCACACAATCGATAGGAACAACCGCTACTGGAGACAAAACTTATTATGCCGAATGGTGTCAAAATTGTGCATCTGTTTCGAATGGAAAATGTACATTAACAGCAAATGCGGGTTCCTGTTCGTATGCCACAAGTTGTGATACAGGATATGACTTGACAAGTGGAGCAAGTACAAGAAGTCCAACATGTACAATTAAATCATTTAAAGTAACTTATGATAAAAATGGTGGATCAGGAACAATGGCCAAAACAAGTTGTAATTATAATATAGAATGTAATTTAAGCAAGAATAGTTTTAAAAAAGATAATCACAAATTTGCTGGATGGTATACAGCTAAAACTGGAGGAACGAAAAAAACAAGTGTTAAAATTACATCAGACACAACAGTTTATGCACATTGGACTGCAAATACATACACGATTTCTTATAATTATAACAAGGGAAATGAACCATCATCTGGGGTTCCAAGTTCTTATACTTATGGAACTGGTGCAACTATTAACGGAAAACCAACAAGAAGTGGCTATAAATTTGCTGGATGGAATATTGAAAATAAATTAGCTGGCTCAAAATTCACACAATCGATAGGAACAACCGCTACTGGAGACAAAACTTATTATGCCGAATGGTGTCAAAACTGTGCATCTGTTTCGAATGGAAAATGTACATTAACTGCAAATGCAGGTTCCTGTTCATATACAACAAGTTGTAATGAAGGATATGACTTAACAAGCGGAAAAAATACTAGAAATCCAACATGTACGATAAAATCCTTTAAAGTAACTTATAATGCTAATGGTGGATCAGGAACAATGTCTCAAACAACATGTAAATATAATACTGATTGTACTTTAAGCACTAACAAATATACAAAATCAGGCTACGGATTTGCCGGATGGTATACAGCTGCCAATGGAGGAACAAAAGTAACAAAGGTAAATATTAAAAAAAATACAACTGTTTACGCCCACTGGGGAAAATTACCAACTTGTTCAATCTCCGTAACATCTCCTTCAAAAGCAGTATTCAATGGTTGGTACAAAGCAAATGTATCTTTAAAGCTTGATACAGCTAATGCAACAACATATGGAATTGGAGAAAGTAAAGGATTAAAAAATAAAAGCACTACCTTTACAGCAACGAAAGAAGGATCCATAACATATTATGGATATGTTGAAAATTCTTATGGATCAAATAATTGTTCAATAGTTGTTAAAATAGATAAAAGTCCACCAGAAGTTGTTTCATATTTAAATTATTATGAATCTGGTGGAAAAATTAGTTGCGATGATACTGGAAGAAGGCATCTAGTTCTATATAATCCAGAAACGACAAGTGCTGAATATTACGATGCAGTCTGGCTTTTATGGCAAGATAAGAACAGTGGTATGCCAGATAACACTGATAAAGACAAACAAAATGCGTACTTTAATTGGACAAGGAAAGCTAGAGATGGTAAATGGCAACCGATAGATGACAGCCTAAAAAACACACCTTCAGGAATATATGACTCTAGGTATAATCAAAATCATCAGAGAGGAAGTAATAATAAAGCATATGACATTTTATGGTTTAATATGAACAACAGTCCATCATTAAAGAAATTAAAAATCAGCTATCATTTATGTGATGCAGTCGGAAACTGCGTAGATAGTTCTGTTAATTATAATATTGTATATTATAAATTAACATATAATGACAATGGTGGATCAGGCTGTAGCGATAAAGTTAAATACACAGGTATTCGATGCAATGAAAAATGGGGAACACTATGTACGCCAAAGAAAAAAAATAAAACATTTAATGGCTGGTATACAAAAAAAACTGGAGGTACTAAAGTAACAAGTAGTACAGTACCAACATCAAGTACTACAGTATATGCGCATTGGAAATAGAAATAAAGGTCAGTATTTAAATATTGACCTTTTCTTATTATAATAAAATAATCAATACTTGTATCTATTTACAATTTTTGATAAAATAAAATAGATAATAGGAGTGGTTAGAATGTACTGTAGCAATTGTGGAACCAATCAAAATAATAACAATATTTTTTGTGTAAAGTGTGGAGTACCAATAAGACAAACAAGTCCTCTTAAAAAAGAAAAGAAAAAAATATCTATTAATACTATTCTAATTATATTAATATGTATAGTATTATTATCTACAATATTAGGAGTAGGTTTTATTGTTACTCAAAATAAAAAAAGAGTAATATTAATTTATATGGTAGGTTCAGACTTAGAATCAAAAAGTGGATTAGCATCAAGAGACTTACTCGATATAGATTATGAGAAAACTAGTAAAAATGGAACCAAAGTGTTATTAATGGCTGGTGGAGCAAGATCTTGGAATAATTCCTTTGTAAATACATTAGAGACATCAATTTATGAATTACAAGAAAATGGTTTTCAAAAAGTAGAGGAAAGAAGCTTATCAAATATGGGAACTGCACAAACTCTTTCCTATTTTCTAAATTTTGGATATGAAAGATACAAAAGAGTAAAATTTGATTTAATATTTTGGAACCATGGTGGAGCAGTTGATGGAAATGAATATGATCAATTACACTTTAATGATAATTTAAAAATACCAGAGTTAAGAGAAGCCTTTGATTCAAGCCCCTTTAAAAATAGAAACAAACTAGAAGTAATATCTTTCAGAACTTGTTTAAATAGTACAATTGAAATGGCTAATTTATTAAAAAATTATAGTAAATACTTAGTAGCAAGTGAAGAAGTAACAGTTGGTTCTAAATTTGCATCGGCCTTGTCCTTTATAAATGATATAACAAAAAAAGATAAAGCAATTGACTATGCTACAAAAGAAATAGATAATTATAAAAATACTATTACAACATTATGTAATATGGTCCAAATAGAATCAAAAGAAGAAAACTATTGTGTAAATACAACATATTCTGCAATTGACTTATCAAAAATAGATAGAATTAATAAAGAGCTAGATAGTTTTTCCAAAGAATTAAATGATAATATATCCACAAAGTATAATGAAATAGCAAAATTGCGTTCAAATTTAGAACAGTATGGAGAAGACCAAAAAGAATATGACATGATTGATTTATATGATCTAGCAAACAAACTAAAAAATTATAATTCGGCAAGTAAGGTCATGAAAGAAATAGATAATGCAGTTATCTATAATTTTACAAATAATGATTACTCTCATGGTATATCAATATATTTCCCATATAATTCTTCTGATTTTCTACAAGACTATAATTTAATATCTTCTTCTAAGACATACACTGACTTTATACAAACTTTTTATACAAAAAAAACTTCTCAAAACAAAGGAATTGGTTTTTCAAAAGGAAAAACAGAAACGATAAAAAAAGATAATGGTGAGGCAGATTTTTCAATAACATTAACAGAAGAAGAGAAAAACAACTTTGCTAAAGCTAATTGTTTAGTATTTGTAGATATGAAAGATGGCTACCATAAACTACTATATATATCAAAAAGCCCAATACTAGAAGGAAATGAATTAAAAGATACTTTAAAAGGAAAAATGCTTCGTATTTCTAACATTGATTATGAAGATGAAAAATCCAGTGAATGGTTAACACTAGTTGAGCAAGAATCAAAAGAAGATTATATAGAAGCGAAAAATGTAATGATTTTAAGATATGGTCAAAAACATAGTGATGTAGCAGTAGCAACTATAAGAATAGACTCTTCTCATCCAAAAGGATATATAAAATCTCTTATTATAAATGATAAAGATACTAGTGAAACGAATAAGAAAATGTATTTTTCAGAAGAAGCCATAAAAATAGATGACTATTCCTTAATAGAAACAGTTACACAATCCTATAAAATAACAACAGATGATAATAAGTTTGATCCAAATTATTTAAAAAATGGTAATAAAAAATACACAGGAAAAGTATTTCCAACTAATGCTTATAAATTTATCTTAGAAGATTTTAATAGTAAATATGACTATTATGGAGTATTTCAAATAGAAGACATATATGGAAACATTACATATTCTAATCTTGTAAAAATGAATTAGGTGATTAAGATGAATAAAAAATACATATATATAATGATTTTTAGTATTATATTAATAGTTATAAGTTGCTTATATATATTAATAACTGATGTTCCACCAAAAGATAAATATATAGATAATAGTAAAAATATTAATATTAGAATATCTAAAAATAATTATATTGAAAAGAAAATATTAATAGAAAATAATAATCAAATAGATAATCAATATGAAATTAAAATAAATAATTCAAATATTGATAAAAAATCAGTTTATATTTTATATAAATTAATAGATAATAACAAAGTAATAAAAAAAGGTATTTTACATAATAACCAAGTATTAGGAATTGTTTCAGTAAAAGCACAAAAAAAGAAAGAGTATACTATAAGATTAGAAAGTATAAATAATATTAAAGAGAACATAATAATAAATGGAAATATAGAAACGAATAAGTATAAAGAAAAAGAAATATCATATCTAACATCTGAGTATGGAAGGATTAATCATCAAATGATTTTTTTAGCAAACAATCAAAACGTATCAAAAGATCAAAATATTAAAAAGATTAAATTAGCTGATAAAATAGCTGAAAAGTATCAAAAAGATGAATATATTATCTCAGATAAAGATTCTACTAAACCAGTTTATATGTGGTATGAAAATAGTGTTATATATTTTTATTCAGAAAATGAAATAGGATTTCCTGATTATTCGGAAAGGATATTTGCTAGTTTAGAAAAATTGGAAGATATAAAAGATTTAAAATATTTTCATACTGAAAGAGTAATATCGATGTCCTCAATGTTTTATAATGATACAAATATAAATAACATTTCTGCATTATCTTATTGGGATACATCAAATGTTAAATATATGTCTTATATGTTTTCAAGATGCACAGAACTAACAGATATAACTTCTCTAGCTGCATGGGATATTTCAAATGTAGAGACGTTATCAAATATGTTTTTCTATAGTGGAGTAAGAAATATAGAACCATTAAATTTCTGGGATACATCAAATGTAACAGATATAAGTTCTATATTTTCAGATACTGAAATAAAAAAATTAAATGGACTAGAAAATTGGAATGTTGAAAAAATAAAAGATATGTCTTCAGCATTTGAAAATACAAGAATAGAGTCTTTAAAACCACTCGAAAAATGGAAAACATCTTCCTTAGAAAAAATGAATTATATGTTTTCTAATACAAGAATAGAAAATGTTGATGGATTAGATAACTGGGATGTATCCAATGTAATAGATATGAGTAATACATTTTATTTATCAATAAAATTAGAAAATATTGATGCCTTAAAAAAATGGAATGTATCAAAAGTAAAAAAACTAAATTCAATGTTTTCATTATGTACTAAGTTAAATAATATAACTAGTTTAAAAAAATGGAATACAGAAAGTCTAGAAGAAATAGAAGGAATGTTTTATAGAAATATAAGTTTAGAAAGCTTAAATGGATTAGATAATTTTAAAATAGATAAAGTAAAATCACTAAATGAGCTATTCACAGGAACAAAAATTAAAGATACCAAATATCTTGAAAAATGGAATACTTCGAATGTAGAAACTATGAATTATATATTTGCATACACAAAAATTAATAATACAAAAGGAATAGATGATTGGATTATTACTAATCTTAATAGTGCACAAAACTCATTTGAAAAAACAAAAATTAAACCGAAATGGAATGGTACATTTGGAAATGATGGAACATTTGTCAAATAAATGTAAATTTTTTTAATAATAGTAAATAATAATTGTAAAGAGTAAAAAAAAAATATTATAATAATAAAAGGAAAGAGGTAAGGAAATGAATACATGTAAATTTTGCGGAACTCAATTAAATGGTACAGAAGCAACGTGTCCAAATTGTGGGAATCCAGTAACTGACATGAATACAAATATAACTCAACCAGGTATGCCAGGTACAATCGGACAGCCAGTTGGTCAAGTACAACAAAATATGATGAATAATATGAATCAACCAGTAAATCCTATAACACCTGGAGTAATTCAACAACAAGCTCCAGTTGGAAATATGGTAAATCCTCAACCAATGTCAAATCCAACTCCAATAAATGCAAATGCACCAGCACAACAAGTTGCTGATCCTAATACTCCAAAAAAGAAAAATACAACTATTATACTTGTATTAGTACTAATTGTTGTGATTGCAATAGCATCACTAGTATTTGGAGTTGTACTATTGAATAAAGATAGTAGTCAAAATAAAGAGGTTAAAAAAGAAGAAAAACCATCCACAACAGAAGTTTCTACAAATACAACTCAAAATGTAGATTTTGCTGGATATACTTTTAAAATTCCAAGTGATTATATATATAAAGTAGATTCTGGGCTTTTAACGATAATGGATAATACAAAAACAAGTGCCTATGTAATTTGTTTCGACTATACTCATACCTATGAGGAATATAAAAGCTATATAGCGGCAACTTATCCAACTATATTTGCAGATACAATTTTAAATGTAAATAATAGAGAATATATGGTTGTAAATTATCATAATGACGCTGAAAATTATTGGGTAGGTACATTTTATTCAACTATTCCTAATGGTACTGTAGTATACTCTGGAACAGTTCAACACGCAGATGGATCTGCTATTTCAGTAACAGATATGCAATTTATAGAAGAATTAATTACAAATGCTACTTCAGTTAATACATTTGCTGCAGGGAATGAATATGATTTAGGAACAAAAGGAGCAGTAGACTTTATCGTAAACCCATACAAGGTGGATTTTAATAGTGATATAACAAATGGCGGAACCCAAACAACTCCAGAAGATGGAAATACAACACCAACACAAGATACTACTACAGTAGAAGGCCAATAAAATATAAATATAACTTGTTTTTCAATAAGCAAGTTTTTTTTATAATCAC
>CAMOWA010000043.1 GCA_946628005.1 uncultured Caryophanales bacterium | reverse complement strand
TCAATAAAATATGGAATGAAAAAAGTAAAGATGCAGATGATAAATCAGGTGGTTACTATTTATACGCTTTGTCATAAATGACTATTCTCCAACAATCCATTTAAACTTACTAGAACGAATTAATTTAGTAAGAAAAAAAGATAATCCTCCAAATAATACAAAATTAATAAAAATAATAAAAAAAGGAGCAAGATTAGAATATTTAGAAAAAGTAATATATATTAATGGGGAATGAAATAGATAAATTCCAAATGATTGATTAGCAATATTTTTAATAATTGATAAAGAACCAAGATTTTTAAAATCAATATTAAAAATAAGTACAACTAGAATTATTTGAAGAATAAGAATAAGTATATTATTTAAAATATTAGGTAAATGATTGATCTTAAATATAATAACAAGAATTAGATAGGGTATTAAAATCCATATCTTTTTTTTAGGATGAATATTATATTTATGAAAACAATAACCCATATAAAAGAATATAAAATAGTAAAAAACATGAAAAAAATAAGTTTTGAAGTGATAGGATAATAAGTTAAAAATAAAAAATAATACAAATAAACCGATATCAAATATTTTATTATTTTTCATATAAAGAAAAATACTTAATATCATAATAATAAAAAGTGTTGGTAGATACCATAAATGACCATTATCAAAACCTAATAAAAAATTATAAAAAACATTATATAATATAGAATGACAAATATAATTATTATAATGAATAATATATCGAATTGGTATTAAATAAAATAATCCAAAAATAAAAAAAGGAATAAGTAGTTTTTTTATTTTTTTAGAAAGAAATAAAAAAAAATTCTTTTTCTTTTTAGAATAAAACAAAAATCCTGAAATACTAAACCATATTGGCATTTGAACAATATTGATAATTTGTTTAATAAAAGCAAGAAAAGCACTAGAATAATTGGATGTGTATAGGCCCCAAGAAGAATCATATATAATAATAGAGTGTCCAAATACAACTATAACAATTGCTAAAAATCTTAAAAAAACGATATTATAATTAGTTTTTTTATCCATAATGATCACCATCCTAAACTAAGTATAGCAAAGATTATAAACAATGAAAATGTAATAATTGTAAAAAAAAATAGAAGAAAATAAGAAAATATTATATAATAAGGGTATAAAGAAAAAAACGGAGGGTTTAAATGAAAAAAAATATATTAATAATCATTGCTATTTTTATGATTGTTCCCTTATGTGTAAATGCCGATAATAAAACTATAATGGAAAAAAATGGAAAATTTTATTGCTATGAGAATGAAGAAAAATGCATTGGACTTCAAAAAATAAATGAAAACATTTACTTTTTTTCAAGAGTGGGTGATAATGCTATGAGAACAGGAAGTTTTCAAATAGATGGAATTTATTATCACTTTAATGAAAACGGAAGTATGTATACTGGAATTTTAAAAGAAAATGGAAATACATATTATCATGATACAGATGGAAAAAGAGTAAGTGGATTTCAAAAAATAGATGGAAAAACTTATTTCTTCTCAAGAGTAGGCGATAATGCTATGAGAACAGGAAGTTTTTCAATTGATGGAATTTATTATCACTTTAATGAAGATGGATCTATGCACACGGGATGGTTACAAGAAAATGGAAACAGTTATTATCATGATAGTAATGGTAAGAGACTAAGTGGATTTCAAGAATTAGATGGAAAAACTTACTTCTTTTCAAGAGTAGGCGATAACGCTATGAGAACAGGAACATTTTGGATAGATGGTCCATATTATCATTTTAATAATGATGGTACAATGCATATAGGACTCCTTCTAGAAAATGGTAAAACATACTATTTTGATGAGAATGGAAAACGAACAAGTGGATTTCAAAAGATAGATGGAAAAACCTATTTCTTTTCAAGAGTAGGGGATAATGCCATGCGAACAGGAACATTTTTAGTAGATGGAGACTATTATCATTTTAATGATGATGGAAGTATGTATACTGGTGTATTAAATGAGAATGATAATGTTTATTATTTTAATTCAAAAGGAATAAGAGCAAGTGGTCTTCAAAAAATAGATGGAAAAACTTACTTTTTTTCAAGAATAAATGGCAATCCAATGCGAACAGGAACTTTTTCAATAGATGGAGACTATTATCATTTTAATGATGATGGAAGTATGTATACAGGACTACTGACAGAAAACGGAAATACATATTATTACGGAACGAACGGAAAAAGAGTAAGTGGAATAGTAGCGATAAATGGAAAAAAATACTTTTTCAATTCAAATGGAATAAAGTCTTCTGGCTTTCAAGAGTATAAGGGAAATACCTACTTTTTCTCAAGAATAAACGATAACGCTATGAGAACAGGATTCTTCCAAATAGACGACGGATTCTATTACTTTCTAGATTCTGGAATAATGGTAAAAGGATTTGCTACTACCCCAGATAAAATAAAAAGATTTTTTAGTAGAGTAAATGGCATTATGAGAACTGGATGGGTTAATATTGATGGAATAATGTATTACTTTGATAAAACAACAGGACAATTAACAACGGGAGAAAAAACAATAGACGGAGTAAACTACATATTTGATCAAGATGGTAGAATGAAAGATGGTTTTGTAACAGATGTTGATGGAAATATAAGATACTATTTTCCAAACGGAACTTTTGCTAACGATTGGATAACAATAGCTGGAGTAAAATATTTCTTTAATTCATTAGGAGTTATGATTGCCAAAAATGCTAAAAAAGTTATTGATGTAAGCTATCATAATAAGGATATTGATTGGCGGACAGCAGTAAACTACGGTGGAGTTGATGCCGCAATGATTCGAGTAGCTTATCGTGGATACGGAACAGGACTTTTAGTAAATGATGTGAATTTTGAAACAAATATTCAAGGAGCAACTAGTCAAAATATTCCAGTAGGAGTTTATGTATATTCTCAAGCAATAACTGTTGAAGAGGCAAGAGAAGAAGCTAATAGAGCAATTGAACTAGTAAACAAACAAGGAGGTAAGTCAAAAGTAAATTTACCAATTGTTATTGATACAGAATACACTGGTGCCTGGGAAAATGGAAGAAGAGCTGGAAGAGCAGATTATCTATCAAGAGAACAAAGAACAGATGTAATAATTGCCTTTTTAGAAAGAGTAAAACAAGCCGGGTATGAACCTATGATTTATGCTAGTAAAAATTTCTTTAAAGAAAACTTAAATATGGATAGAATAGGTAATTGTAAATTATGGGTAGCACAATATAACCATTATTGTACTTATACTGGAATGGGTGAAAAAGTTCTATGGCAATATAGTTCTACAGAAACAATACCAGGTATTTCTACAAATGTAGATGTTAACGTTATGTTTTAAAAGGAGTAGCCCTCCTTTTTTTTACTTGACAAATGTTTACAAATTATAAAAATAAAGCTATAATGAATATGAAATAAGATAATATATTTCAGTAGTATGGGGGATAAATAAATGAATGAGAAAGATAAAGTTATAGCTATAGAAGATATAACAAGACCATATATTACAATTGTAGTTTATTTTAAAAATAAAAAATATAATTATGATAATCAAACCTTTATATCAATAAATAACCAAACATTTAAAAATTATGAAGTATTAATTATTGGAAAAAATATAGATAAAAAAATTAAAAACATAAAAAAAGCAGATAAAAGAATAAAAATAATAGAAAACAAACCAACTAACTTAAAAGATATCATAAAACACTCATCTAAAACATCTAAGTATATAACAATACTTGAATATGGAGAAATAATTAATAATACTTATCTAGAAACAAATATATTATCTTTAGATTTAAATGAATTATATGGTATATCATATACTGATACCTATACAGGTAAAGAAAAGAAAAAATGGAATTATTATTTTGAGAATAATATTTTAAAAGACTATACAATACCTGTTCCCAATATAGTAATAAGAAAGAATCTATGTAAAGAATATGAAAATGAAAAAGTAGAAAAAATAAGGACATGGGAATTTTTTTCAAAGATAGTAAAAGAAAAAATGGGTATTCATCAAAGCTATTATGGTTTTTTAACAAATAAAAAAACTTCAGACTTGTCTGAAGATAATTATATGGATATTGAAAGAAAAATCTATTCTAGTGAAATAATAAATTATCCCCACGAAAACTATTATCATGAAATAATAAAATCATACAAAGATAAATTAAATATAATAAAAAAAGAAAAAGAAAAGAAAAACATCTTATTAATAATACCTTGGATGGTTGTTGGCGGAGCTGATCAGTTTAATTTAGACCTTATAAGATTAATAGATAAAAGTGAATATGAGATAACAATTATAACAGATCATCCCAAAGAATATATATTACGAGAATCATTTGAAAATTATACGGAGTCCATCTTTGAACTATCTTCTTTTCTAGTACGTAAACATTGGCCTACATTTCTAGAATATATAATAGAAACTAGAAATATAGATTTAATAATTATCTCAAATTCAAACTTTGGATATAATATGATTCCTTATATAAAGATGATATACCCAGCTCTTCCTATATTAGACTATATTCATTCAGTTGAACTATATAATCGTAACGGAGGATATGGAAGAGATAGTAGTATGATGACATCTTTAATAGATAAAACAATTACTTGTAGTAAAGTAACAGAAGAATATTGTGAAAAACTAATGAAGATAAAAAAAGATAAATTATTAACAGTCTATATTGGAGTAGATGCTGAGAAATATAAAATTAATTATAATGAGAGAAAAAAGCTATTAAAAAAATATAACTTGTCTAATACAATTAACATTGGCTATATTTGTAGAATAGACTATCCAAAAAGGCCATTACTATTAGCAGAAATAATAAAAAAAACAATTCAAAAAAATAACAATTATAAATTCTTAATTGGCGGAGATGGACCTTTATTAAAAAAATTGAAGATTAAGATAGATGAATATAATTTAAATGATTATGTTTTATTCTTTGGAAGAGTAGAAAACACTAAATTATTTTATGAAATGTGTGATATTACAATTAATTGCTCTATAAAAGAAGGAATAGCCCTAACAACATATGAATCTATGTCAATGGAAGTTCCAGTAGTTTCAGCAAATGTCGGAGGTCATAAGGAGTTAATTGATGAAAAAACAGGAATTATTGTACCATTATTACAAGAAGAAATGGATATAATGAATTTTGAATATAGCGAGGAAGAAATAAATTCTTATATTCGAGCAATAGAATTAGTAACAAAAGATTTAGAATCATATAAAAAGAATTGTCGAGAAAAAATAATTAAATATTTTTCATTAGATAAAATGATTATAAATATGCAAAATATTATTAAGGAATCAATAATAAACCCTAATAAAGAATGTATAAATAACGCAATTCAATTAAAAAATAATAAAAATATTGTCTATGAATATATTAATCAGTATTATATGGGAAGCCAATATGAATATCAAGCATTAATAAATAAGTATTATCAATATTTTTCAGACTATTATAAATCTCAAATTATAGAAGAAAATCAAGAAGAAGAAAAAGAAAAGAAAATAACAATTGATGACATAATAAAAAAGATTCATATATATGGGGAATTTTCTCTTATTAAATCTTTAATAAAAGACATTATAAATATTATATTATTTCCTATAAAACTTCTTTTTCTAGAATTTAATAAAATAAAAAAAATAATAAGGAGCAAGAAATGAAGAACAATAAATATGGAATTATTTTATATAGAGATACAGTTAATTTAGGTGATGATATTCAAACATATGCTGCTTATAAATTATTACCAAAAGTAGATTATGAAATAGATCGAGAAGAAATATCCTATTTTGTTCCTAAAAAAGCTGAAAAAATAAAAGTAATCATGAATGGATGGTTTAATCATGATAAAACAAAATTTTTAATACCACCATATATTGATCCTTTATATATATCCATGCATTTTTCAGAAAATGATTTAATCTTGGTACCAGGATACACCTTTTTAACTGGATATGCCAAAGAAATAATGAATAAAAATAAAATTGGATGTCGAGATAAAACAACTCTAAAAGTATTAAAAGAGTTAGGTTATTCAAAAGCATATTTTAGTAGTTGTCTTACAACAACAATTAATCCAATTGGAAAAAAAGAAGAAAAAGACTATATAGTTGCAGTGGATATGAATCCTAAAATAGTAAAACATTTAAAAGAAATAACAGATTATAAAATAATAGAAACTTCCCATTGGATATTTCTTAAAAAAAATATCTCCTATGAGGAAAAAATAAAAAAAATAAAAGAATATGAAAAACTATCCCCTGAAGAAAGAAAAAAATGGGTAGAAGACCATGCAAAGTTATCTTTAAAAGATAGAATGAAAATAGTAGAAGAACAATTAAAACTATATCAAAATGCAAAAATGGTTATAACAGATCGTATTCATGTAGCTCTTCCATGTCTTGGATTAAAAACAAATGTATTATTAATATATTATGACTATAATAAAGATAGAATAGAAACATTTAAAGAATTCTTATCAAATACAACAGAAGAAGATTTTTTAAAGATGACAAAAGAAGAATTATTTAAAGTAAAAAACTCTAATAAATATGTAAAGTATAGAGAAAAAATAATTAGTGAAGTAGAAGAATTTTTAGAAAAAGAAACAGATACTAGTAACGTACCAAAAGTTGATGATTACAAAGAATTTTTAAAAAGAGAAGATTACATAAAAAAATTATATCAAGAAAAAATAGATGAATTAACAAAAGAAAATAATATGCTAGAAGAAGAAAATAAAAAGAATAAAAAAGACGCAATGAATTATCAAAAAATATCAAATTCAAGGACATGGAAAATCATAGGAAAATATTATAAAAACAAATTACTGTAAATTGACTAGCATAAATTGACTATGATATAATAAAGTTCGTCAAAATATTTAATAAAAATCAAGGAGAAATAAATGATGACATTAAAAAGAATATTTATTAATTTTAAAAATTATTCATACTTAATGACGCAATTAATTACTAGAGATTTTAAGAGAAAGTATAAAAGAAGTGTGCTAGGAGTAGTATGGAGTTTACTATATCCAATTTTGATGATGTCTGTTATGGCAATTGTCTTTTCACACATGTTTCGTTTTAGCGTAGAAGGCATAAACTATCTTGTTTACCTAATGACAGGTATCATTATGTGGTCCTATTTTAGTGAAGCAAGTAATGCCGCTATGACATCTGTAGTTGAAAATTTTGCTTTAATTAGCAAAGTATACATTCCTAAATATATTTTCCCAGTTGCAAAGTGTTTATTCGTTGGGATAAACTTTGTATTAACATTAATACCATGGTTAGGACTAATCATTATCACTCAATTCGGATTGGGAACTTATCCAGCAAATATTAATATTTATTATTTAATATTACCATATATATTTATATGTTTATTTATATTTACTATTGGAATGGGATTATTTTTATCTTGTGTATCTGTATTTTTAAGAGATGTATTTTACATTTATGGAATTATTCTTACTATTTGGAATTATTTTACCCCAGTATTTTATAGTATAGAAATCTTACCACCATCTCTAAAGAAAATATTTGTATTTAATCCACTATATCAATACATAACAGCTGCTAGACAAATAGTATTATATGGAAAATGTCCATCACTTATAACAATAGTACTACTAGGAATTATTTCTTTAGCAATGTTAACAATTGGTGGAATTGTTTTTAAAAAGAATCAAGATAAATTTATATACTACATATAGGAGTTTAATTTATGATAAATATTGAAAATGTATCTATGAGATTTAATTTAGGAATTGAAAAAGGATTTTCTATAAAACAAGGCTTTATAGATTTCTTTGATCCAAAAAGCAGAAAGAAAAAGAAAGAATTAAAGAAAAAAAATATGTTTTGGGCTCTAAAAAACATTTCTTTTCATATTGATAAAGGAGAAGTGGTAGGTCTAATAGGAAGCAATGGAGCCGGTAAATCAACACTATTAAAAGTTGTAAGTGGAGTAATGAAACCAACAAAGGGAAAAATACAAGTTAATGGTGCAATATCACCAATGATAGAATTAGGTGCAGGATTTGATGACGAATTAACAGCAAGGGAAAATATATTTTTAAATGGATCAATTCTAGGCTATAAAAAAGAATTGTTAGAAGAAAAATTTGATGAAATAGTAGAATTTTCAGAATTAAAAGACTTTTTAGATGTACCAATTAAAAACTTCTCTTCTGGAATGGTTGCGAAACTAGCCTTTTCTATAGCAACAATAGTAGATCCAGAAATACTAATTGTTGATGAAATCTTATCAGTAGGTGATATTAAATTTCAAGAAAAAAGCAAGAAAAAAATGATGGAATTAATAAAAGGTGGAACAACGGTTTTATACGTTTCTCACTCGCTAGAGTCAATAGAAAAATTATGTACAAAAGTAGTTTGGTTAGAACATGGAGAAATAGTCGATATAGGAAAACCAAGTAAAATATGCAGAGAGTATTACAAAAAACAATTGGGAAAAGAGTATAAGAAGAGTTAATAATAGAGGAGGAACGGTAAAATGAAAAAATATATACATTACTGTTGGTTTGGAGATAAGCCATTACCAAAACTTGCAAAAAAATGTATAGAGAGTTGGAAAAAATATCTACCAGATTATGAAATAATAAAATGGAGCGAAGAAAATGTTGATTTAGATGAATGTCCATTCATAAAAGGCGCCTATCAAAATAAAAAATGGGCTTTTGTTGCAGACTATGCAAGAGTAAAAGCTATGAATAAAATGGGTGGAATCTACTTTGATACAGATATGGAAGTAACAAAAAATATAGATGAACTAATAAACAAAGGGCCATTTTTAGGAGTAGAAGATACTGGGAAAATAGCTTGTGGAGTATGGTACGAAGATAAAGAAAACAGTTATTTAAGTGAGAAGCTATTAAAAAAATATCAATCATTCAAAGAATTTGATTCTGAAAATGTATCTTCATTTTCCATTCCTATATTAATAACAGAAATATTAGAAAAATGTGGATTTGAATATAATTGTAAAAAAATACAACATTTAGATAACAACATGTATATATATCCAAGAGAATACTTCTATCCTTATTCTTATAACTGGGAAAACAATGTTTTTACAGATAATACCTGTATGATTCACTATTATGATGCAAGTTGGATACCATTAAAAGAACGTATGGAAATAGCAATGGTTAGAAAAATAGGAAGAAAAAATACTTTTAAATTATTAGAAACTTATAGAAAAACAAGATACTATATTAGAAAAATAGGTAAATATATACTATTTCCAGTATTAATATATAGACACTATAAAAAACAAAAAAGCTTGATAACAGAAGAATATCTAAGTAGAGTAGATAATACTTTAAAGAATATAGAAAAACAAAAAGATAATAATTATATTGTGTTTCATAATAAAGAGTTTATTGGAGTCACAAGTTCTACTTATGAGTTGTTTGATAATTGCATAGATTGTGGAGAAATATATCAAAAAAAAGATGCAGAAAGAATTGCTAAAAAAATAATTGATAAGAATATTAAACAAGTAATATTTTCATCACTATCAATTGGACAAGTAGAAATAATCAAAAAATTAAAGAAAAAAAATCCAGCTATAAAAATAAAAGTATACTGGCATGGATCACATTCTCAAATATTAGATGGATATGGTTGGAATCGTCAAAAAGAAATATTTAAACTATTGAGAAATGGTAAGATAAATGCTCTAGCAACTTGTAAAAAAAGTTTATATAGTTTTTACAAAGACCAAGGATTCAATATTTTCTTTATAACAAATATAGTACAATTACCATTTAAAGTTGAGAAGAAAAAAGAATCTAAAAAAATAAAAATAGGTCTTTATGCTGCTAATTGTTCAAATTGGAGAAAAAACGTTTTTTCACAAATGGCTGCAGTATCAAAAATAGATAATGCTGTACTAGATATGGTACCACTAAACGATACAGCAAAAGAATTTGCTAAAATGCTTAACATTAAACTAGAAGGCGAAGAAAAATCCCTTCCAAGAGAAGAGTTAATAAAAAGAATGGCAAATAACACCGTGAATTTATATGTAACTTTTTCAGAGTGTTCCCCAATGTTACCATTAGAAAGCTTTGAAGTAGGAGTACCATGTATTACTGGAAACAATTTTCATTACTTTGAAAATAGTGAATTAGAAAAATATATAGTTGTAAATAATGAAGACAATATAAATAGTATTAAAGAAAGAATAGAAAAGGCAATAGACAATAAAGAAAAAGTAATCAAGCTTTACCAAAAATTTAAAAAAGAAAATGAAAAGGCATCAAAAGAACAGGTTAAAGCATTTTTGGAGGATTAAAAGTGGAAAAAAGATTAGATATTATTTACAATTTAAAATACTTAGTAATCATCCCTATTGGTTATAAAGATATGTTTGAAAGTATTAATTATACATTTGATAATACAATCATAATGGAAAATAATATTGAAGATGTAAATTTAATTATTAAATTTATTAATCAAAATAATATAAAAGATATCATTTTTGTAGATTATTTTCCAGACTATACATTAATAATGAATGGGTTATTAGAAAAACATAATTATAAAATACTTTATACAAAAACATTAGCTTCTCTATCAAATATTGGAAATTACGATATGTATAAAACAATACTAGAATTACTAAATAACAATACAATTAAAAGTATTGGAGTTTTAGATGAAAGTATGTATGAAGTAATAAAAAATACAAATAAAGCAACTAAAATATATTTAAATATAGGAGAGCAAGAAGAATCTGAAGAGTCTAATACAATTGGACTATTAAATATTCAAGATAATGATTATCATAGTTTTTATAATGAATTAAGTGCAATTAAATTATGTCAAGATAAGATAGCAAAAATAAGAAAACCCGGCCCAACGACAAAGGAGTTTATTAGTAATTTTAAAATTCCTACTATAATAAAAAAAGATGAAGATATAATAAAAAATAATTGTCTAAACTTAAATATTAATTTTACAGAAATCTGTACACATAATTTTTTAAAAAGCATGAATCAATCTATCCCATGTATAATAGGAAACAATTCATTTTTAAGTGGTGATTTAGAAAAATACTTAGTGGTAAATAGTGATGACAATATTGATGAAATAAAAGAAAAAATTGATTATGCTTTAAAAAACAAAGATAAAATCATGAAACTATATCAAACATTTAAAAAAGAATATGACAAAAAAACAAATAAATTAGTAGAAGAATTTTTAGAATGTAAAAAGGAACAAAAGGAAAAGAAAGAGTATGAAAAACTAATCTCTGTTATCGTTCCCGTTTATAATGTTGAAAAGTACTTAGAAAAATCACTAGATTCTATTATTGAAGCAGCAATTGATGATATGGAAATATTAATTATTAATGATGGTTCTACTGATAGTAGTGAAGAAATAATAAAAAAATATGAAAAGAATTATCCAGAATTAATTCGATATATAAAGAAGAAAAACGGAGGGCTAGGAAGTGTTAGAAATGTTGGATTAAAAGAAGCAAAAGGAAAGTATATTGCTTCTATTGATTCAGATGATACAATTAATCCTAATTTCTTTATAGAAGCAGAAAAGTATTTAAAAGAAGACATTGACTTAGTAATCTGTGATTGGTTAAGTATAAATGAAGATAAAACTAGCTTTGAAACTGCTGCTATAGAATGGGCCCTAAGAGATAGAAATAAATATGAAGGATTGTTGTATTCAACAATAATGCCATCTACTTGCAATAAAATAATGAAAAAAAGTATTTTAGACTCACTAAAATTAGAATATATTGAAGATAAATACGAAGACCTAAGCTTAAATCCACTTTTTATGTTAAAAGCAAAAACAATAAAATATATTAATAAACCATATTATGAATATTATCTAAGAAGTGGTTCTCTAATGAGAAGTAGTGCTGGTTATAGTATGATAAATATTATTAAAGAGTTAAATAAAAGATTAGATGATAACAAAGATATTGTAAATGTTGATATAAATGAATTTAAATATTATACTTATTCTTGGAGAATAGAAGAGTATATAATAAATCAATTATATAATTTAGATAAGAAAGACAGAAAAGACTTTATTAAAGTTATATATCGTGAATTATACAACATAATGATTGATATTTTTGAAAGTACAAATTATGAAGAAATGTTAAAAAAAATTCATAAAAAAGAAAATGTTAAATATATAAAAGAAAGAAATAAAAGTTTTATTGAAAAAAAATTGGAAGAATTTATAGTAAATAAAGATAATTATTATAAGTTGACTCCATATATAATTTATTATGGTGATGAAAATGAGCAAAAATAAAAAAGAAAACAATATTGATAAAAAAATCAATTCTAAAAAATTAATAATATCTATAATAATTAGTTGTCTAATATATTGTTGTTTAGCCCAGGAAGGATATATTAATAAATATAATATTGTATTACTACCAATGATATTTTTTATTTCCTATTTTATATATAATTGTAAAATAGAAAAAAAATTTAATAAAATAAGTGTAGTTATTTCTTTATTATATTCAATTTTGTTTTTATTAGGTAGTGTAATTCAAGATATAATGTTTAACAATAGTATTAGTATAATAAGTTCATTAATAAATATTCATAGCATATTAAAATTATCAGCAACACTTCCAATATTTTATATTGTTGTAATGAAATTAATTACATTATTAGAAGAAATCAATATTGAAAAAAAAGAAAAAAATATAAAAAAAATATTTATAAAATCATCTTTCTGTATGTTTTTATTATGGATACCATATTTTTTAATCTATATACCAGGATTTTTAACTCCAGATTCAATTGGACAAGTAGGACAGATAATTTCAGGTACATTTAATAACCATCATCCTGTAACACATACATTATTTGAATTTATTCCTTATAGATTAGGAATGTTATTATTCAATAATTCTATGATTGCTACCAGTATGATAACAATAACACAAATGATTGTAATGTCATTAATATACAGTTATTTAATAACTTTTTTATATAAAAGAAAAATAAATAAAGTTTTATTAATTATAATTTTTTGTTATTATGCTATTCTTCCAATGAATATTTTATATAGTATTACATTGTGGAAAGATATAGTATTTGCCGGATTAATATTAGTTTTAACAATAGAGTTAATAAAACTTATAGAGTATAAAAATTTCACTATAAAAAGAATGATAAGATTTGGATTTATTTGTTTATTATCAATGTTATTTAGACATAATGCTCTATATATGATGTTTTTATTATCAATCATATTAATTATTTTTTTTAGAAAGCAAATAAAATATATATTACCAACATTTATAATTGTTTTTTCAATATATTTTATTATTAATATTCCAATTTTTGACGCATTAAATATAAGAAGAAGTGCCTCAGTAGAGTATATAGCAATGCCTCTTCAACAACTTGGAAGAATAGCTTACAAAAATGGTAACTTTACAAAAAAAGAAAAAAAAGAATTAGCAAAAGTAATATCAGTAGAAAAAATGAAAAAATTATATGAACCTAGATCTGCAGATAGTATTAAATTTAATAGGGATTTTAATATTGAATATTTCAATAAACATAAAATTAAATATTTTAAATTATATTTAAGTATAATAATGAAGAATAAAACTACTGCTATTGAAGCATATTTATCATCAACTTTAGGATATTGGTATCCAAATGTAGACAATTGGACTGTAGAAACTGAAGTGTTTACGAATCCTTTTGGAATAAAAAGTACCAGTATAATCCCTAAAAAGGCAAAAGACAAATTATCTTTATGGTTAATTACAAAGAGTGTACCACTATATAACTTTATTTGGAGTATAGGACTTTATGTATGGTTAGTAATACTATCTTTTGGATATTCTATATATAGAAAAGAATATTATAAAATGATTATATATATACCTATAATAGGAATATGGTTGTCATTATTAGTAGCTGCACCAGTCTTTGCAGAATATAGATATATGTACTCATTTGTAACAACCTTACCTTTAATAGTATTAGTACCAAAAATGAAAATTAAAAAAGAAGGACTAAAATGTTAAAAATTGAAAATATACTAAAAAACAGAACAATACTTATGGGTATAAGTATGATTATGATTATGATATTTCATATGAATTTACCAATTATAAATAATAATTTTATAAAAAGGAATTTATTTATTGGTGTAGATATGTTTTTATTTTATAGTGGAATAGGAATATATTATTCATTAAAAAAAAATAGTAATTATAAAATATTTTACAAAAAAAGAATGATAAGAATACTACCAACAGTACTACCTGTTATAATAGTTGGATCATTCTTACTATATTATTATCGTAACGATTTTGGACTTAAAGAGTTTTATTATCAAATTAGTTTTTTAAATTTCTTTACATGTTCAGGAAATTACTTAGGATTCTTATGGTATATACCAGCAATTATTTTATTTTATGTAATTAGTCCATTTCTATTCAAATTTATTGATAAAGATAAATCTTCTTACAATGAAATAATCTTATTAATAGGATGCTTGTTATTAATATTAATAACTCTTCCTTCTAATTTGTTTACATATATTAATTCTATATCAAGATTACCAATATATATTATTGGTTTAGCATATGGAAAAAAAATATATGAAAAAAAAGAAATAAATAAAAATTATTTTATGGCATTAATAATCTTATCAGTTTTAGCAGTATTTTTAGTAAGATATTTAGAAAATCATTCTAGTATGTTTACAACTGCAGGAGTAAATATATGTTGGATTCCAATTACAATATCCATAAGTGTACTATTATCGTTTATTATAAATAAAAAAAGGAATATGAAACTATTAGAAATATTAACAATAATCGGTAACTCCACCTTAGCAATATATGTATTACATGAAATGTTACAATATATTATTGATGCAATAGTATATTATTATCATATTAATATTATTTTATTTACAAACAATTATTATTTTTCATTAATAGTAGGAATTATAACAATATTAATTTCTATTTTCTGGACGAAAATTGTTGAATATAATATAAAAAAAATATCTAATCAATCATAAATATGATATAGTAAATGTAAGAGGAGAAGTGAAAGCATGAAAAAAGAAAGTAAAAGCATACTAAGTGGGAAAAAAATAGCAGTACTAATACCATGCTATAATGAATCAAAAACAATAGAAAAAGTTGTAAAAGATTATAAAGAAGTTCTTCCAGAAGCAGATATCTATGTATATGATAATAACTCAACTGATGGAACAGATAAAATTGCCAAAAAAGCAGGAGCAATTGTAAGATATGAATATAAACAAGGAAAAGGAAATGTTATTAGATCTATGTTTAAAGATATTGATGCAGATTGCTATTTAATGATAGATGGTGATGATACATATCCAAAAGAGAATGCTAGAGAAATGTGTGAATTAATACTTGAACAAAAAGCTGATATGGTAATTGGAGATAGATTATCTTCAACATATTTTCAAGAAAACAAAAGACCATTTCATAATTTTGGAAATGTTCTAGTTAGAGGATTAATTAATACATTATTTAAAAGTAATGTTCGTGATATTATGACAGGGTACCGTGCATTTAGTTATGATTTTGTTAAAACATTTCCAGTTTTATCAAAAGGTTTTGAAATTGAAACAGAAATGACAATTCATTCATTAGACAAAAATTTTGCTTTAAAAGAAATACCAGTAGAATACCGAGATAGACCTGCTGGAAGTATATCAAAACTAAATACCTTTAGTGATGGAATAAAAGTCCTAAAAACAATTGGAAGATTATTTAAAGAATACAAACCAACAATATTTTTTGGATTAATTAGTTTGTTCTTTTTTATCATATCCCTTATATTTGGAATTCCAGTATTTGTAGAATACTTTAAAACGCACCTAGTAAAAAGATTTCCAACTTTAATTTTTGCTGGTTTTATGTTAATGATTTCAGTATTATCGATGGTATGTGGAATTATTATTGAAGTTGTTGTAAAAAAACAGCATCAATTATTTGAATTAATATTAATTAGGACAAAGAGAAATGAAGAATAGTAAGTTATTTAAACAAATACTTAAATTTTTAATAGTTGGTGGTTTAGCATTTGTTGTAGATTATGTTATATTAATTTTTTCAAAAGAAATATTAAAGTTACCTATTTTAGTATCCTCTGGCTTAGCATTTTCTCTATCCGTTATATTTAACTATATATTAAGTATAAAATGGGTATTTGATGTCAATGAAAACAACTCTAAAAAAAAGAATTTTGTTATCTTTATAGTTTTGAGTATTATAGGATTAGTTATAACTGAAATAATTATGGAAGTTGGTTGCAATTATTTTAAGATTTATTATCTTTTAGTAAAAATTATAGCGACCGCCATTGTAATGATATTTAACTTTATTACTAGAAAAGTATTCTTAGAAAAGTAACTTGACAATTTAATACAAATAGAATATTTAAAATATTGTTTTTTTTAAAGTAAACTAGTATAATTTAGATGGTGTTATTATGAATAAAAAGATAAAAAACAAAAATATTATATTGGGATTAATAGTTGTTTTAGGGGTTTTAATTATTGGGAAAATATATATGAAACCTAAAGAAATACAGGTAGAAAAAATAGTTATAAAAAAAGAACATGTAAAAACAGCTGATGAGATAAGTAAAAACGAAAATATTGTTTTTTTAGGTGATTCTATAACAGATTTTTATCCTTTTGATGAGATATATGAGGATTTACCTATAATTAACAGTGGAATCTCAGGATATAGGACAGATGAAATTTTACCTAGAATGGAAGAGTTAGTATATAGATATAATCCTACTAGTGTATACATCTTAATAGGAACAAACGATTTTAGAGAAGATTCAGATGAAGATTTAGTAAAAATAGTAGAAGAAAATATAAAAAAAATTGTAGATAATATAAAGCAAAATCGTAAAAAAACAAAAATATATATTCAATCAATCTATCCTGTGAACAAAAAAATGGCAAATAATGCAACAGAAGATAGAGATAATGAGGAAATTAAGGAAGTAAATAAATATCTAAAAAGCTTTTGCAAAGAAAATGATGTGAAATATATTGATTTATATAACAGTCTAACTGATACTGATGGGAACTTTGCAGAAATTTATACCAAAGACGGATTACATCCAAATAGTTTAGGATATGCTAAAATAACAAGGGTATTACTACCATATATATACGGAGTTGAATAAAAAGCGTGGATGTAAATCCCGCTTTTTGAGTAGTGGAAATATAATAGAGGAGGATGGTTATGAAAAAATGTGTAATCATCATAAATCCACAAAGTGGAAAAAAAAAGAAAATTACCACATATGAAGAGTTTTATGACAGAT
>CAMOWA010000042.1 GCA_946628005.1 uncultured Caryophanales bacterium | reverse complement strand
AGACGTACTTGTGGATATATTGGTACTAATTTCTGGAATAAAGGAAGAACTCAAGAGATTAAAGAACGAGTTGTTCACTTAGACAATAAGGATGCTGCTTAATTATGAGATATAATAAGATAAGAAAAATGGATATTGCGAATGGGCCTGGAGTTCGCGTATCCATATTTTTTCAAGGATGTGCATTTCATTGTAAGAATTGTTTTAATCCGGAGACTTGGGATTTCCTAGGCGGTAAAGAATTCGGAGAAGAGCAGATTGAAGAAATATTGAGGCTTGCTGAAGAAGATCATATTACAGGATTATCTATTTTGGGTGGAGAACCTATGCATCCTAAAAATATTGAAGCTACTACAATGCTTGCTAAAAGATTTAAAGAAAAATATCCAAATAAAACGATTTGGGCATGGTCTGGTTTTTTATTTGATGAGTATATTCATGATAAAGAAGTAGCGAAATATTTAGATGTTTTAGTAGATGGCCAATTTGTTGACGAACTTCGTAATCCCATGTTAAAGTGGAGAGGTTCTGCTAATCAAAGAGTTATTGATGTTCAAAAGTCTTTAAAAAAGGGAGATATTGTGTTATATTGTGATTAAGTTTATAGGAGATTTATATGAGTTTAAATTATGATGATGAAAAAATTAAAGCATTTGCAGAACAATTGCAAAGTGCCGGAGATTATTTTTCAATAGTTTTAGATGTTATGCAATGGAAAGTTTTAGTTTTACCTAGATTCGAGCAATTGATGCTTGCTGATTATATTCGGAAATATAAGGTTACTATGTCAGGTTTGAGTGAAGCGGAATATAGAAAATATTTAGATATAAGTCAAACTTATAATCGATTAAAAGACTTTTATAATAGGAGAGTTCCTGAAATAGAAAAATATGCAAAACATGGTGTAATTCTTCAAAATGATTATGAATATAATATAAACTTATCTATTGATGAGGCTTGTAAAACTTATTGTTCTGTTGATAAAGAAAGAGCTGAAGAAATTGATAGAATAATTAGTAATATTGAAAAAAGCGCAGTTCATCGTGAAAAAGATATTAAAGATGCTTATAGAGGAGATTTGGCAAGTCAACTTGGAATGAACAGAGAAATATTTGAAAAAAAAGCTGCAGAAGCAGATGAAAGAATTAAGGCACTATTTGAACAAACACGGAGGTTTATAGACAATAATGCTGGTTTAGTTTCTGATTTAGGAAAAATGATATCAGAGTCAATAGGTTACATGGATGATAATGATGATTCTAAAAAAACAAGTGCGAAATATCATTAGTTTGTATTTAATTGGAGGTTTTTATGAAGAAGGTTAGAGGTTTTGAGATAGCTAAAGGATGGGAAGATAAAGATATACATATACCAGTTAGAAAAACAGCTCATTCAGCTGGATACGATATTGAAGCTGCGGAAGATATAATTATTCCAAAATTTACTCCTGGGATTAAACCAACTTTGATTCCAACAGGATTAAAAGCTTATTGCAAGGAAGATGAGTGCTATTTATTATTAAACAGAAGTAGTGGACCTAAAAAAGGATTTTCTTTAGCAAATGCTGTTGGATTAATAGATAGTGATTATTATGAAAACGTTGAAAATGACGGACATTTCTATTTTGCATTTTTTAATTGTAGTGATCATGATATCGAGGTAAAAAAAGGAGATATTATTGGACAAGTTGTTTTTTTGAATTATTTAAAGTGTGATAATGATTCAGCTACTGGTACAAGAAAAGGTGGATTTGGATCAACTGATAAAAATTAAAACAGTTATGAAACTGTTTTTTCTTTTATTTTTTTATATTTTGTTTTATAATATATTGCTAAACGAGGTGGTATTATGTCTAGTGATACTTTGAGAAAAAGATTACATGATAGAGATTTGTGTTTAAAGAAAGAACATGATTAATTAATACAAAAGGTTTATCATGAGACATTTCTTCTTTATCAAGAAGGAAAAATTGAAGAGATTAATAAAAAAATTATTCCCAAACTAGTTAAAATAGGGGATTCTTCTATTATTGCGAGTATTGTTTCTGACTTTCCAGGATGTGATATTAATGCTTTAATAATAGCTTTTATTGGTAGTAAGCCTTATTTTAAAGATGGTTCTAAAATTAGTGATTTGTTTCGTTTATTACGTTTTTTAACTGAAGATGATATAGATATAATTAATTTTAATTATATTGTTTCAGCTATTCTTACTTCTTCTTTTAATAATTTATTTTATGAATGTCATTTATTATTAGAGTTTATAGGTGAATATAATAACTATTTTACTAATGCACATCTTGATTTAATACTTACTCGTTTAATTGATAAAATTCAAAATAGTTCTCATCCTGCTTCGTATTTATTATATAAAGATATTTATAAGGTACCTAGAATGAATTTTGATTTATTATTATCTGGAGTTTTTTTATATCCTAATTCAGAGGCAATTGTTTGTTTTGCTGAAAATCTGAATTCTATGAATCTTTATAAATTAATGGTTGAAGTAAAGAGAAGAAATCAAAAGATACTTATGGATTATTTTTGTAAATATTATATTGATAATTTTTATATGGAGTTCAGTATATTTAATTTTGATAAAAATATTTTAATATTAAATTCTAAGGTACAGGAAATAGAATCTATTGATTTTAATTCTATTATTAATTTTTTATATAAGATTTATTCTTGTAGTTATTTATTTTCTGTTGATTATGATGATCTAGATAATTTTACTGCTTCGTTTGTGTTTGAAAAATTATTTTATTTTTATAATATAAAAATAAAGTAAATTCTAATTTTAGAAGGTTTTGTCGAAACGATAGAATCTTTTTTTTGTTTGAAGTATAGTGTATTTAGAAAGGAGGATAATGGAAGAATTATTGAAGTATGATGGACTAATTCATAGTATTATTAATAGATATACAAGTAGATTTGATAGTGAAGAATTATATCAAGTATCTATGGTTGGTTTAATTGATGCATATCATCATTATGATCAAAAATATCAAACTAAGTTTTCTAGTTTTGCATACTATTATATAGTTGGGGAAATTAATAAATATATTAGAGAAAGTAGTGGAATAAAAGTTAGTAAAGACTTAGTTCGTTTAAAAAAGAAGATATTAGAAGCAAAGGAGATGTTAGAACAAAAATTAGGAAGAGAACCTTCAATAATAGAAATATCATTGTTCTTAGATATTGATGATAAATTAATAGATGATGCGTTACTAGCAACTGATGAAATTGAAAACTTAGATGATGAAATTAACTTTATTCATACATTTGATAATACTTGTGCAGAATTATTAGATTTAAGGGATGAAATAGATAAATTGCCCTATGATGAAAAACAAATAATAATAGCAAGATATTATCAAGAACTTACTCAGATGGAAACATCTAAAAAACTAGGAATTAGTCAAGTACAAGTATCTAGAAAAGAGAGTAAAATATTACAAAAACTAAAAGAACAATTATAACTTTTAGTTTTTTTGTATGTTTTTTATAAATTTGTTAAGAATAATTATAGGTGATTAATTGTGAGAAATACGAAATATGAAAATATTGCTTTAAAACATAAAGCAAGTGAGAAGAGGGGAGAAAATGCTTTTTTAGCATTTATGAGTGGGGGTTTTATGGGATTACTTGCGGAGGGGATAATTGAATTTTTAATTTTTCAATTTCATATGAATAGAGCTGATGCGGCTACATTTATGATTGTTATATTTATTTTTTTTGGTTGTTTATTTACTGCTTTAGGTTTTTTTGATAAGTTGGTTCAAAAATATAAATGTGGTTTGTTAATCCCAATTACTGGTTTTGCTCATTCTATGATTAGTTGTTGTTTAGACTATAAAAGAGAAGGCCCTATATATGGAATAGGTTCTAATATGTTTAAACTTGCAGGTAGTGTTATTTTATATGGAGTTGTTTCTGCTTGGTTTTTTGGGATGATTCGTTTTTTGATAGGAGGGGTAGGATGACTTTTTATTATAAAAATGTTTATATAGAAGATACTTCTACTATTGCTGGGCCTTATGAGAAGAAGGGGCCTTTAAGAAAATATTTTGATAAAACTTATTCTGATTTATACTTTGGGGAAAAATCATTTGAAAAGGCTGAAGTAAAGCTAGTTAAAGATGCTTTTGTTATGATTATGAAAAAGTTAGGTATGAAAAAAGAAGAGATTGATGTTGTTATAGGGGGAGACTTACTTAATCAAATAACAGCATCTTGTTATGGATCTATTGGAGTTGGTAATGGTTTTGTTGGGATATATGGTGCTTGTAGTAGTAGTGTACTTGGAATTATATTAGGTGCTAATTTTATAGAAAATGGTTTTTCTAAAAACGCGGCTTGTTTGGTTTCTTCTCATAATATGACTAGTGAAAAACAATTTCGTTATCCTACAGAGTATGGAGCTCCAAAACCTGATTCTGCTACTTTTACTTCAACTGGAGCAGCTATCTGTTTTTTATCAAATGAAAAGAGTGATGTAAGAGTTGAATGTGCTACTTTAGGTAGAATTATTGACTACGAACAAAATGATCCTAATGATATGGGAAAAGTTATGGCACCAAGTGCAATTGATACTTTAAAAAGACATTTTGATGAAACAGGTCGAACTCCAATGGATTATGATTTAATTTTAACTGGAGATTTAGGGGTTTATGGTAAGGAAATATTAAAAGAATATATGATGAAGTCTTATCAAATTGATTTGAGTAATAATTATAATGATTGTGGAGTACTTCTTTATGATTTAGATAATCAGAAAGAAGTAAAGGCTGGGGGAAGTGGTCCAGTTTGTAGTGCATTGGTTGTATATTCTAAAATATATGATATGTTAAAGAAGAAAAAAATTAAAAAAGTACTTTTTTTAGCAACAGGTGCTTTATTTTCTCCTACTTTTCTTTATCAAAAAGAAAATATTTATTCGATTTGTCATGCTGTAAGTTTGGAGGTTGTATAATGTATTTATTTTATTCTTTCTTATTTTGTGGATTTATTTGTATGATTTCTCAAATAATATTAGATAATAGTAAATTAACTCCTGGACACATTACTTCAATGCTTGTAGTAGTTGGAGCTTTTTTAGACTCTTTCGATATTTATGATCAAATTATTAAAATAGTAGGTGGAGGAGCCCAACTCCCTATAACTAGTTTTGGTCATTCTTTAATACATGGAGCTCTTGCTAAAGCTGAGACAACTGGATTTATTGGAATATTTATGGGTATGTTTGATTTAACGGCTACTGGGATTAGTGCTGCTATTATTTTTTCGTTTATATTTACTTTGGTATTTAAACCTAGAAATTAATTTTACATGTAAACGTAAAAAAAAATATCATTTTCTATGGATATTATTTTTAATTGGTATATAATTATAATAGATGAGGTGAGTTTATGTATACTGTATACATGATATTAGCATTTGTAATAGTTGTATCTTTTATTACAGGAAGTATTGTGCTTTATAGAGAACATAAACTTGAGAAAAAAGAAAAGCCAATTGTTAAGTCTGATATAATAGTTGATGAGGAAGTCATATGATTAAGAAATTATTTCATTATTTATTTGATTGTTTAGAGACTGGTTTTTATACGATATGTTTAGTATTATCTAATGGCTTTTTTTTCTATTTTTATATAATTAGTTTATTCTTTGAAAAAGTATTTAAGTTATCAATTTTTAAAAAAGGTACAAATTATTTTAAAAGTAAACAAAAAGATCCTGTTGCTTTTTTAATGATTGTTCTTGTACTCTTTATAGGTATCTTTTTACATACATATTTATATGTTGATAATAGTGAGATTAAGTATGTAGATGAAGAAATATTAAAAGATGAGACTGAAGAACCTACTGTTCAAGAAAAAACAATTGAAAGTGATAAAGAAACTTATACTTCTAATGAGATTAATCTTTATAGAAAATATGGTAAGATGAATATAAATTCTATTTCTTTTGATGAGTTAAGAAGTGAACATGATAATATTGTTGCTTGGATTATGGTAGATGGTACTAATGTTAATTATCCAATTGTTCAGACTACTGATAATGATTTTTATTTAAATCATGATATTACGAAACAACCAAAGGGTAGTGGTTGGACATTTATGGATTATAGAAATTCTGTTAATCTAGATGATAGTAATACGATATTTTATGGTCATAATTTGTTAAATAAGACTGCATTTGGAAGTTTATCTAATGTGTTTACAGATAAATGGTTTCAGAATTCTAATCATTACATTGTAGTTAGAACTCCAAATGAAAAGCATGTATATCAAGTGTTTTCTTGCTATTACATAGATCCTGAAGTTTATTATTTACAAACTAATTTTTATAATAATAATGATTATCAAGTATTTTTAGATACTTTAAAGGGAAGAAGTAATTATAATTTTGGATTAGATGTTACTTCTAGTGATAAGATTATTACTTTATCTACTTGTACAGATGATAATAAAGGAAGAAAAGTTATTCATGCAAAGATGATTGAATAATATACTGGAAAGAAGAGTGTCATATTTTGATACTCTTTTTGTTCTTTAGTTATTTTAGTGTTATAATGAGTATATAAGTATAGAAATGGTGTGATTTAATGCGAGCATATGAATTGTATTTAGATGAAAGTGGTAAGTTTATTAATGAAGAAAATGCAAAATCTCCATCTTTAATAGGAGGTATTTTATTAAGAAAAGATGTTTTATCATTAGAAAAATCTAATTATATTATGAAAAATATAAAAGATAGATTAGATAAAAGTACAGAGTATGTTCATATGAATGATTTAGTTAAGCAAGATAAAAAGTTAGCTGGTAGAATACAGGTAGAAACATTGCAAGATATAAAATCTATTCCTGCTCATATTGTTATTTTTGAAAATAATGAATTATTAGATTTTAAAGATGATAAATTATTATATTTAAATATGATGGCTGAAGGAATAGTGAATTTATTTGAAAAATTATCATTAGAAAAATCTGATCCTGTAGAATTGAATGTTGTAGCGGCAGTAAGAAGAAATTTAGAATATGATGATGGAACTATACTAGAAAAAGAAGAGTATTCTAATAGAATAAATGAAAGAATATATTTAAAATTAGCAAAAAAAGATATTTTTTTAACTAAAACAAGTAAAATTAATTTTAGTTTATCATCTGCTAGAAAAAATCCAAAATTAATGTTAGCTGATGTTGTATGTAATACTCGTCTTACTAGAAATAGTAGTAAATTTACAAATGAGGAAAAGGAAATAATTAATAATATATATTCTAGTAGTAAGTATATATTTAATGTATTTAGAGATGATATTCAAAAGAAAATATCAGATTATTCTATACAAAATAATATTGTAGATGCATTATTTTTAATAGAAGAGATAGATAATTCTAAAAAGAAGAATGAAGTTATTCAACTTATTATTAATAATATTAATACTATGCCAATTACTAATTTAAAAATACAATTAGAATTATTATCGTTAAAAATAAAAACATTAATAGATGTACATAGAAATTTATTGTTATGTGAAAAACTACTTGATACAATACAAGATAAAATAATTAATAAAATAAAAGTAAAAGATTATATTATAAGTAAATTGAAATTAGATATATCTTTATATTTACTTAGTATATATACACATCAAGGTAATAGTAATAAATGTTGTGAACAAATTAAGATATGTAATAATAATTTGGGTGAATTAAGTGGCTCATTTGAGTTTATTGAATATTATAATGTTTTAAAAATTAGAGAAGCTATTTATTATATGAATAATTTAGATAATAATAAAGCTATTGAAATACTTACTGTTCTATTTAATAATTTTAATAAGATATTAGCATCTCTTTCAGAAATAAATGAATATTCTGTAGATAAATCAGATTTATTAGCAAAGATTACAGGTACAAGACTACAAGCTTATACTAATTTAATTACTAAAGATTTAGATAATGATAAGAAGAAAGAATTATATAAACTTGCTTTAAATGATTCTGATTATGCAATTAAACACTTTGTATCTAAATCTGATATAAAAAGACAATATCAATATAGAAGTATGTTAGAACTAGCTGTTGAGAATTATAATGATTCGTTGAAATATTTAATGAAATGTGCAAATATAGATGGTATTAATTATGATAAATTTTTGGAATATGTTTATAATATGCAGAGTTTTAATAAACAGTTTTTAATGAATAATTATTTTCAAATAATGGCTGTTTCAAATAATAAAGATATGTATATATCTTATACTAATAGTAATATTTATAATGAATATATGATTTATATTGTAGACGATGATACATTATATAGTAATGAAAGTGAGTACAAAAATATTCATCCTTTTGAAATGATTTATTGGAATATAGGTAAATATTATATGAATAATAATAAAGATTATGCACTTAATTATTTTAATAAAGCAATAGAAATATGTAATAGTATAAATGAAGCTTCTTTTAAAGTATTGGAACTTGCTATTGAATTAGATAAATTATCTATATCTAATAATGTAATAAAGGATAGGGAAAATGTAATAAATAAATATAATAATATAATTAATAATACTAATTTTGAGATAGTTAATAATTACTTTAAAACTCTAGAAGGTAAATTTATATTTATATCTACATCAAATGATCAGGTAGAAATAAAAAAAGTATGTAGATATATATCTAATAAAATAAAATTATAGGAATGATTAATATGATTAGTAGAAAACATAATTTTAAATTTTTGAGAACAGTTGTTTTATCTATACTTTTTTTATTCGGATTATATTTATTTTTTTATGTTAGAGAAATGCCTTATTTATATCAAAAAATATCAGATAAGAAAATAACTTTAGAAGAAGCTAAAAAATATGAAAAACCTGTTCAAATAGAAGTAAGCAGAAGAGCAGCGCTAGTAGTTTCATTTCTTATCTTAGAAATATTATTTTTTAATTTAAGTGAAAGATATTTTATACTTAATAAAAAAAATCTAATAAAGTTAATATCTCTTATAATAATTAAATTATTATGCCTTTTAATTATAGGATTAAATGTATATTATTCTTATACATTTTTGCCTATTAAATATACATATGGTTATGGTTTAGGAAAACAATTATTTCAATATTCAATTATTTATTTTGAAATAATATCTACTATCTTTTGGATTACATTATTAATATTACTATCTAAGAAGAAAAGAAATATAACTACTTATAATATAGAAAAGTTATATATTTATATTAAAAGAATACTCATAGTTGTAATTATTATTATAGGTTTTTATAATTTTAATAATATGGATAATAATCATTATAGAAAGTATTTTCTAGATACTTATACATCACTTGGTCATGATGTAAAAGAAGTAAAAGAGACAATGAGATTAATGTCTATGGGTGGGGATTATATAATTGAAAATATAATGATATTTTCTGCAATTATATTTATAATTGGAATTATATATATAGTAATAAATAAAAAATCTAGAAAGATGATAGATATTATTAATAAGGGTAAATATAAAAATAAAGATTTAATTATTTATATTAGTCCTTGGTTTGTTTATATAAGTCCATATGCAACATCAGGTTTTTTAAGTTTAAAAAGAAAGATTAATATAAATACTCAGGATAAGAGTTCTAACTTTATATTAGAGGATAATTATTCTACATTAGTAGATTATCGAGTAGTTGCTAATAATATAATAGATATAGATAAATTTAAAAATATAATTTATGTTTTTGAATATGATAAAAAAAGTATAGATGAGTGTAGTAATATTTATATAAATAAATTTATAGATTTAATAGATGAATGTGAAAAGCATAATAAAAGCTATTTAATTATTAATAGTAATATTGATAATGATTATAAAGAAGATAAAATTACTGGGATTGTTAAAAATAAGTATAATTATGCTTATGTGGAGAATTCTATTAATTGGTATAATACAGTAATATCTATAGATAAAGAAGTAGATAAAAAGATCAATAATTTAATAAATACTATTAGTAATAATAAATCATCTAAATATATTAAAAATAGTTTAATTAGTTGTACTGAGTCTATTAATAATATAGAGAAATTTTATAAATTATTAAAAATAGGAGAATATATTACTCAATATGAAGCTTTATACGTAATAGGAAGTAATAACTTATATAATAATGATACTACCATATATAAAAGTCCGACTTTAGGATACTTTAGTAATTATAATATAGAAGATAAAATTATAGATAAAGAAGATAAAGAAAAAATGAGTTCTTTTTTAGAAGAATTAGATTTTAATATACCTAATAAAATAAAAATATCTACTTTAAAACACTATATAACTGATATTCATAATAGAAATATAGGACATGGTTCTATTAGTTATTTTATATCAAAACAATATAATAGATTATTAATAAATATATTAGAAATATTAATAAATAATTTTGATAAATATAATATATCTTTAGATAACATAACTATTAAAGATCCTAATAATAATGATATAGAATTAAATTTATATAAAGATAATAAAGAATATATTTATTCTGGTATGAGACATAATGTTCTTGAATATTTCTCTTTTAGTAATGGTAAAACAATAAATAAATATAAAAATAAAGAAGAAAAATTAATAATAGATTTAGGGGAAGAACATATATTATGAAAAGGAATGTACAAATATTAAAATTTAATAAAGTAATAATTTTAACTTATGTATTTAATATATTATTATATTTATTTGGATTTAACTTAGTAGAAAGTGTAAATAAATGTTTATTTATAATAGGAATAGTTTATTATTTTATTAGTTTTATTATAATTATATATTTGTGTAATATATATAGTTATAAAAATAAATCTAGAAAACAAGAATTATATATTTATAAAAAAAGTAAGATATTTAAATTGGAAATTATTACTGGAATTTTTTCTATTACTTTTTATATATATTCTTTTATTATATATATAATATCTTTATCTAATTATTCATTATTTAATATTTTATTATATATGTTTTTAATTATTATATTTCCTATATTTATTCTTTATTTTATAATAGTAGAGTTTTCAAATTACATTGGTTTAAGTTATTCATGGATTAATCGATTTGAGCAAATAAATGATTTAATTAATTATTTAGATGGTAATAAAGAATATTTAAATAGTAATATAGTATTGTATGAAGATAGTAATAATATGATAAATAATTATTTTGATGAATCATCATTAGATTTGGAATATGAAAAGAATAGAAGAATATTAGAGAAAAAAAATATTAGTATTCATAATTTTATTGATATATTTTTTAATGATGAGAATTTTAAAAATACTGGGCATAGTAATATAATGTATTTAAATAAGAAAGAGGATCTTGATTTATTAAAAGATAAATTTAAGAATATAAACGTAGAAGAGAAAATAAGACCATATATTGTTTTTTATATTAATACAATTAGTAAAGATAAAAATATAGATGAAGAAATATATAAATTTAAAGATAAGTGTGAAAAAGATTATAATGATTTAAATATTAGACATATGCTAGTAGTAAATGATAATAATAATTATAGTTTACCTAATAATTTAAAATATATTAATTATTTATATATTTGCAATAAAGATGATTTTATTAAGAAAGTAGAAGAGATATGCTTATTTAGTAAATTTATAGATAATAGTTATTTAGGAATAGATAGTAATTTATATAATTCTAGTAATGGATATAATTTATTTAAAAGTGCTTATCTTACTAATTCTAAATATGAAGAATTGCTATTATTATTTAATTATATGATTTATAATACTGAAATAATTGCATATTATATTTATGTAAAAAATACTAGTAATGATATAAATATGGATATTATATCTGATAATTATGATTATTTATTTCAACTTATATTAGATAATACTATAAAAGATGATTATATATATCAAAAGATTAATATGAAGATTAAAATAACTAATAGAGTAAAAGTATTATTAAAAGATAAGATGGAGTATTTATTGGATGTAGAATTTAAAAATGAAAAAGATGAATTATATTTAAGTTTTGCTGGACTTGGAGATTTACTTACATTATTAAGAAATAAAATACAAAGTCATGGTAATATTAATGAAAATAATATTGATGATTTATTAGAATTGTTAAGATGTCTTGTTGTATATTTTAATTATTTTCTTAGTGTAGATAAATTATGTATTACAACAATATCAGATAATGTGTATGTAAGTTATAATAATAAAGAGAAAGTATTAATGAATAATTATTTGATTAATCAAGATGATATTATATTAATTATACAAAGAAGGGCTAAAAATAGTAATAAATATAGGTATATAGACTATTTCAGAGGCAAATACTCAATACCAAATGAAATAGAATTATAAAAGATTATAGATTTTAATTGGTTTTATGTAGAAAAAAGCTGATATTTAGAATTATTCTAATTATCAGCTTTGTGTTATTATTTAGGCAGTCTTTGCGTGAGTCTCTGTATTTTCTTCTTCTTGTTCGTTGTAATATTCCTCCATCATCGCTGTTATTTCATTTCCGTATCCCCTATGGTAGTTTTGTGATTTTGCAGCGTTTGCAACTCTGTTAGCAAATGCAACTGTTGAAGCAGCAGCAACTAGTGTGAACCACATATCAGATGGTAGGGCGGCAATATTTGTTACTGTTGCTGCTTGGATGTTTGTTAATTGGGCAGCTTGTCCCATATTACTGACAATAGCATTATTCATATCGATAATCGCATTTGGATTTTGTTGGATATATCGCATTGAATCAATTACACCAGATAAGTCATGTTGTGGATTGGCGGCAGCATATTTTTGACATTCAGCTATTCCTTGGTTTACAACTTGATTTAGGGATTTTTGTGCGTTATTTGCAACTTTTGTATATTCGGTTATGGCTTGAGTTTGATTTATTGTTTTATTCGCAAGTCTATTTGTAATAGTTTGAATTTGATTTGCAAAAGTAGAATTTAGAGCATTCCATGATTTATGTGATGCAGCATCATGAATATGATAAATATGGTCAAATTTCCAATTTGTCATATCAAGGTCTATTCTTTCTTGAGTGTTTGCTATATTAAGAACATCTTGATGTGCTTGAGCTTGCATTCCTTTTTCCATTTTATCACTAGTTCCAAGAATGTTGTTTCCGATATTTCTTGCATGTTTTGCTTCTGCTAAGTTATGATTGTTTGCTAAATCAATTTCTTTGTTTTTTTCACCCATGAATCGTCTTGCTTCAATGTGATGGGCCCAAATTGATGCTCCAGCACTTACTAGGGCAGTTGCTACTGCAATTGTTGTAAACATGTTTGTTATGTATGGATCATCCCGATAATCAAATTCTTGAGCAAGTGGTGTATAATATTTTTCACCTGCTGAATAATTTCCTCCCTGCCGAACTCCATGTTCTATTTTTGTATTATCAAAGTATATTTTTTCATGTTCCATAAAGCTTTTTACAAGATTTTCATCGTTACCATAGGCTAATGCGATATTTATATTTTGTCCGGTTCTTCCAAGTTCATCTTGTAGTTCATTATTAAAGTCAAATTTTTTCCTAAATCTATATCCTACATAGTTCATATTTGAAGATACAGCTTTAAAGTCTTCTAATATTCCATGAACTCCACTATCTAAGATATTATCTGCTTCTGTTCGCTTGTCTAAAATGTTTTTTACGGCATCGGCTGCTTTTGAATATAATTCTTTAATTTGATCTTCAAATGCTTTTTTTGTTGTTGGATTGGTTTCTGTTTTTATTTTTGTTTCTAATATATTAATTTGTTTTAATAAAGAATACATATAAGTATAGTTTTGTTTGATTTCATTATTTAGTTTTGCAACTTTTTCTAGACCATATTCTCTTAATCTTCTACCAATTAGTGGGTTAATTGTATTTCCATTATTATCTTGTAGTAATCTAGAACCTTTATATTCATTCCATAATATTTCTAGCTCTTCATCTGTTAAATTCTTTGTTGTATCCTCTGATTTTCCGTGAAGTCTTGCATCAATTTCTGCCATATTCTTTTTGGATTGTTCAGATAGACGTATTGAAGCAATTTGTTTTGCTACAAATGCCCCAATTGTACTTAGCACTCCTTTAGTAAATCCTACTAGATTATATCTCCAGTTGCCAGTATGAGTGTCAGCGTAAAGAATATTTGAAGGATTAATGTTACTTGCTTCATATAATTTTCCGTCATTTTTTTGTATTTTAAGGCCGTTAGTAAGCTTTGCTAAGATTTGCTCTACATGAGGTTTTACGTGAGGAGGTTCGGGGATTTCTTGTTTAATAGCAGGTGGATATTCTATTGGTTTTGAATTATCATCTTTAACAGTAGTTGGATATTCTATTGGTTTTGAATTATCATCTTTAACAGTAGTTGGATATTCTATTGGCTTTGAATTATCATCTTTAATAGTAGGTGGATATTCTATTGGTTTATAAGAGTCATCTCCATTATCTTTTTCTTTGTCTTTGTCTTTGTCCTCTTTGTCTTCTTTGTCTTCTTTGTCCTCTTTGTTATCTTCTTTTTCACCTTCGTTATTTTTTTGTTTATTATCTGCATCTTGATCTTGATCTTGTTCTTGATTTATAACAATTGGTGGGTAAATACTATCCTCATTTTCATCCTCATTAACGTCAACATTTACTTCTTCAGTAATTGTTATATATGGGGAAAAACTATTTTCTGCATTATTTATAATTTGATTTACATAATTTTCATCAATTGGATAGCATAAAAAACCATTAATTCTTATTCCTTCTTGATTTTCATCGAAAGGAATATCAAAACGATTAAATGTATGCTTTATAGTATAGTATTTTCCATCTTTTTCATTTTTAAAAAATCTATATCGTGTTTTTAATACATCCTCATCTTTATTATTATCAGGTACATTAATATTTGTATTTGTATCTGTATTATAATCATTTGCATTCATTATTGTAGTATAAATTTCTTTAAATTTATCAAATGGAATCATTTCTTCTGTATAATTTTTATGATTTAAAAATCTTAAGTATAATTCTTTAAAATTTTCTTCACTCATTTTTAAATTTCCCCCTTATTAACTAAAGTTTACTCCGTTTTCTTCTAATACATGTTTAATTGTATTTATTTCTTTTTCTTCTGTTACTTCTTGTAGTCCTAAATCTGGATTTAACATATCTATAAATCCATAATATAAATTTTTGGCTCCGTTACTTCCTATACTATGATCTGTATACACTATGTATGAACGTGATAATTCTTCAATATCAAAGGTTAAATATATATCACAGTCAACTATTTTTCCATCTTTTTCAATTTGAATCTTGTCTTTATTAATATCAAACTCCATTATCTATTTTCCTCCTATTTTCTCAAATATATCATAATTTTAGATTTATTAATATGTTTTTAATCATATTTTTCTCTTTTCTATACAAAAAAAACGAGATTTTACCTGCTGGTAAAAGTCTCGCCCGGATTGGTTACCTAATAATACGGTTGATATTTAAACAACGTATTGACGTATTATTACTTTTAAGGACTACTCCCTTTTACGGCTCTTATTATAGCCAAATATTTTTAAAAAGTCAACAAAAAAATACAAATGTCTTTAAACATACAAATGTTGTCTTATTTTATGGATGATGATATATGAATTATTTCATTCATATCATCATCTTTGGCAATAATATTTTTATGATTTTCTTTACATTTCATACATTGATAGATTATCTTGTAAGTATCTTTATATTTTTCAATACCTATTGGTTTCATAAGTCCTTTACAAATGTTATTTCTATCTCCAGGATTAATATCTACATGTTTTGAATATAAACAAAAAGGGCAATGATCTCTTGATGAGTAATTAAGGGGATTTACTTTTTTATTGCAATTCTCACAAATGAAACCTTCATCTAATTCATTAAATTTTTTCATTTTCTCACCAATATTATTATAAATATAAAAGAATATTTTGTAAATTGTATTGAATTTTTTTGGCTTTTATTGTATAATATGCAACAGAAAAGGGGGTATTTATGAGTAAAAAATGGTTTTGCAATATGATTGCCTTAGCTATTGCTATTAGTTTAGAGGCATGTTATGTAGATGCTAATGCAAGTGTTACTGATATATCGTATGTACAAGAAACTGATGATGAAGAATCCGATATTTCAGATAAAGACTTTTTGACTTATTATAGTGGATTTGACTATGCTTATTTTAGGCTTTCTTGGCTTTCTGGATGTTATTCTTCAACAATGCAACAATCTTGTTTTGTATCTTTAACTGATGAGGAAGCTAAAAAGATTGATGATGTTTTCTCGCGTACTTTAAGCTTATTGGAAAATTATGAAATGTCTTTAAATTTTTATGATTTTGAAAAGTGTAACCATTATATTCAGGGTTTAAAAAAAATAGTTCCTGAAATTCAAGAGGCTTTAATTCCAGTTTTAGTACCTGATCTTATATATGGAAAAGATAATGATGAACTAGTTTTTGATGAAGGTTGTCTTTCATTAAAAAGTGGAGAAGATATTACTGTGATTGATGATGGCTTTTTATCTTCTAAACCTTCAACTATTGAAGAATTAAATAAATGGTTTGGATTATTTGGGGAAGATATAATGGCACCATATTCTTGGATTTCAACAGATAATAATAGTAAAGTTATTTGTCAATTATCTATCATTGATTTAAAAGCGTTTTCTGTTTATAATTATATGATTATTAATATTTCAAATGAATTTTCTGTTGATCCTTTTTCAATTAAAATTATTAACAATCAAATTTTGAGTGGTGAGCATGTATTGAGAGAGTTGACAGATAATGAGAAAAAGATTATTCAAAGTCGTGATTTGATTGATGCTGCTAAAAGATATATAACTATTTCTCCAAAGACTTTTATGAGTGCTGTTGATTATATTAATAAAGTGTTTGAAAAAGAACAAGAAGGTATGAAATCGGATTATTCTCAAGATTCTTTTCCATATGGTGAAGATTATGATTTTCCTTATAAAAAAACAATTTAAAAAATAATATAATAATTTAGGAGTGATGAAAAATGAATAAAAATCAAATTATTGGGCTTTTAGCCTTAACTATTGTTTTAAGTGGATGTAGCAAAGGAAGAAGTTATGATAATGGTACTAACATGCCTGAATATAATGTTTCTTCAAATTATCAACCAAATGGTGGTTATCAAGAGCATGATTATCAAGAGTATGATTATCAAGAGTATGATAATTGGGAAGATACTAATAATAATCAGATTACTGAAAATACTGATTATAATAGAATATGCGAAATATTAGAATCATATGGTTATATTTTAGATGGTAATTTTAGTTCAACTCTTTCTTGCAGTGATGATGAAATGGATATGTTTGCAAAAAACGTATTAGTAGATTTAGAAAATTTGAAATTAGCATATGATAATGATGATTTTGATTCGATAAATACTTTTGAATCTAATCTTGTTGATAATACTAAACAATTACAGAAATTAGCTAGAGATTATATTATTAGGGATATATTTATTGATGGATCTGTTGATGAAAAAAACCAAGAATTTTTAGGTGGAAAAAATCATGATCCTTACTTTAGAGATATTAGTACGGTAAATGATGTATTAACTTGTTTTGAGCAATTGTCTTTAAGAGCTGAAAATGGAGAGGTTCATTATTATGTTTGTGCTTATAAAGATGCATTATTGAATGATGGGTCTGACAATGTAATTTTCTGTGATTGGTATATGGTTGAAATGGGTGCGAATTTTTCTGAATCTATATCATCTTTATATAATAATAATTTTGATGAGACCCTTGAAAACTGGTCTTATGATACAATAGATTCAGATATGGATAGTTTATATGATCAATACTATCAAGATAATAACTTATTATCTAGTTTAAATTCTAATTCAAAAACTTTTACTAGGAAG